>JBJTFU010000177.1:0-2876 GCA_046093585.1 Ilumatobacteraceae bacterium
TGGCGCTCTCGCCCGGCGTTTCGTGCACGATCCTGCCGCTGTAGAGCACGAGGATGCGATCGGCGAGCGACATCACCTCGTCCAAGTCCTCCGAAATGAGAAGTATCGCCTGCCCAGCACTGCGCGCATCGTTCAACAGCCTGCGCACGGTTTCGATCGCACCGACGTCGAGACCACGCGTCGGCGAACACACCACGAGCAGCTTCGTCGCGGTCCGACCACCGGAGAGCTCACGCGCAAGCAACACCTTCTGTGCGTTTCCGCCCGAGAGCTTGCGGGCGAGATGATCCGGTCCGTTGGCCTTGATTTCGAACTGCTCGATGAGACGCGTCGCCTCAGGGCGCACCGCGGCGCGATCGACGAGCACTTGGCGGTCGCGCGTGAGGAGGAGATTGTCGAGGATCGACATCGACGGCACGAGTCCCATGCCGAGTCGGTCCTCGGGGACGTAGGCCAATCCCATCTCGCGCGCCTGGATCGGCCCGCGATCCGTCGCCATCGCACCACCGATGGTGATCGAGCCGCTCGTCGGGGAGATGAGACCTGCGATCGTGTCGGCAAGTTCGCGCTGGCCATTTCCGGCCACGCCGGCGATGCCGACCATCTCGCCTTCATGGATGTTGAAGGAAATGTCCTGGAGCACGTCGACGTCGTTGACGGTGAGCGTCAGGTTGCGGATCTGCAACACTTCGTGGCCGATCGGATGGGTGGCGCGCTGCGGGTTCAACTCGATGTCGCGACCAACCATCAGGCGCGCCAGTTCCCGCGTGTCGGCGGTTCCCTTGCCCGACACGTGACCCGTCACTCGGCCGTTGCGCAACACGGTCACGCGATCAGAGATCGCCACGACCTCGCCGAGCTTGTGGCTGATGAACACGATCGACTTGCCCGCCTTGGTCATTGCGTGCACGTTGTCGAACAACTTGTCGACCTCGTCCGGCACGAGCACGGCGGTCGGCTCGTCCAGGAGCAAGATCTCGGCGCCCTGATACAGGGCCTTGACGATCTCGACGCGCTGGCGTTGACCGACGGAGAGTTCCCCGACGACGGCGCTCGGATCGATCGGCAGTCCGTAGGACTCGGCGACTGCGGCGACCTTGTCGTTGATCAGTTTGCGATTCAGTCGGTAGTCGAGATCGCGACTACCCAAGATGACGTTTTCCGACACGCTGAAGCGATCGACGAGTCGGAAGTGCTGGTGGACCATGGCGATGCCGTGGTGCAGACCAGCGCGAGGCGACGGCAGGTGCATGGGTTTGCCGTTGCGCTCGAGGTGCCCGGAGTCGGGCTGGTACAGACCGCACAGGATCGCGGCCAGGGTGCTCTTTCCCGCACCGTTTTCTCCGAGGAGCGTGTGCACCTCGCCGGGTCGGACGTCGAAGTCGACGTCGTCGTTGGCGAGTACGCCGGGAAAGCGCTTGAAGATGTGGTGTGCAGAGAGCGCACTAGGGGCCACACCACCTGCGTGGTGTGGCCCCTGCGCTACCTCGTGAGAGGCGTCATTCATGTGAGGGAATCAGCCCTGTGGGGAACCGATAACTCCCTTGACGAAGTAGCTCATGCCGAGCAGGTCCAGCAGTTCTGGACGCGATCCGGCTGCCACCACTTCCTTGCCATCCTGATCCATGACCGGACCATCGAACGGTGCGAACGAACCATCGATGATGGCCGCTGCCTTTTCGTTGATCATGGCCTGGGTGTCTGCATCGACCGAGGAACCGAACGAACCGAGGGTGACCATTCCGTCAGCCATCGAGCCGTAGTACTCCTCGTTCGGGCAGGTGCCACCGGCGACTGCCTTGGCGGTCTGCACGTAGAACGGACCCCAGTTCCACGTCGGAGCGGTCAACCATGCATTCGGTGCTGCTTCCGACACGTCGCTGTTGTAGCCAACCCACTTGGCGCCACGAGCGTCGGCTGCGAGGCCGGCTGCCGTGGTGTCCTGGTGCTGGGCGAGGACGTCGACGCCTGCATCGAGCAACGACTCAGCGGCTTCCTTTTCCAGGGTCGGGTCGAACCAGGTCTTGGTCCAGGTGACCTGGACGGTTGCATCTGGGTTGACCGACTGTGCACCGAGGGTGAAGGCGTTGATGCCGCGGATCACTTCCGGGATCGGGAATGCTGCGACGTAGCCGAGCTTGCCCGTCGGGCTTGCCTTACCAGCCGCGATACCCGAGAGGTAACGAGCTTCTTCGGCTGCACCGAAGTACGTGCCGAGGTTGGCCGGGATCTCGTCGAAGGTTGCGAACTCGCCACCCATCTCTGCGGTGAGGAGGAACTTCGCACCGGTCGCCCACTGGAAGCAGCCCTCTGGATGCTTGGCGGCGACGCGTGCCATCGGGGTTCCATAACCGAACGAGGTCGCAAAGATCAGGTTGTAGCCGCCGGCGGCGAGCTCTTCCATCACTGCTTCGGCCTCGTCACCTTCCGGCACGTTCTCGACGCGCTTGACTTCGACTCCGAGCTCGCTCTCGAGCTGCAAGATGCCCTGCTCGTGCTGGTAGGTCCAGCCCTTGTCATCCGGGACGCCGATGTAGACGACCGCAACCTTCAAGTTGCTGTAGTCCGCACCCGCCTCGGCGGCGGCCGTCGTGTCCGTTGCCGCGTCGTCGCTGCCGCACGCTGCGAGCGTGAGCGCCGCGACTGCAGCAAGGGCGATGCCCTTCATGTTCCTGATTCTCATCTCTCTCTCCCCTTCTGCGTCACCGCAGATGCCCGTTTGGTGGTTGCGCCGTCTGGCGCGCCCCGAGAATAACACGCCCGTAATACCGCCCCGAACGGCTTGAACACAAAGTAAAGCCGTCGGGGCGGTGCAGTTACGGCAGCGCGATGGTGGGATCGATGAACTCGTTGGTGAGCAGGTCGGCGGCGCCGAG
>JBJTFU010000178.1:0-9908 GCA_046093585.1 Ilumatobacteraceae bacterium
GTGTTGTAAGAACTCGTGCTATTCGCCGCGCACTCGCTTGATGATTTCTTGGGCGATTGCTTCGGGAACTTGCTGATAACTGTGGAACTGCATCGTGTACGTTGCACGTCCCTGGGTGCGCGAACGCAGGTCTGTACTGTAACCGAACATTTCTGAAAGCGGCACCTGCGCCCTGATGTTCTGGGCGTTGCCGTTGGCTTCCATGCCCTCGATGCGGCCGCGGCGGCTGGACAGGTCGCCCATCACGTCTCCCATGTAGTCCTCGGGGGTGACCACTTCCACGGCCATGATCGGCTCGAGGATGATCGGGCTGGCCATCTGCGCGGCCTTGCGGAACGCCATTTGGCCGGCGATCTTGAACGCCATTTCGCTGGAGTCGACATCGTGGTACTGACCGTCGACGAGGCTCACCTTCACGTCCACCGTGGGGTAACCCGCGAGCACGCCGTTGTCGAGCGCGGACTGGATGCCCTGGTTGGTCGGCTGGATGTATTCGCGAGGAATGCGTCCACCGGTGATCTCGTCCTCGAAGATGTAACCATTGCCAACACCGCTCGGCTCGACGGTGATCTTGACGACGGCGAACTGGCCCGAACCACCCGTCTGCTTGACGTGGCGGTACTCGACCGACTCGACCTTCTTCGTCACCGTCTCGCGGTACGCCACCTGCGGCTTGCCCACCGTGGCGTCCACACCGAACTCGCGCTGCATGCGGTCGACGAGGATCTCCAGGTGCAACTCGCCCATTCCCGAGATCACGGTCTGACCGGTCTCTTCGTCGGTGCGAATGCGGAAGGTCGGGTCTTCGTCCGACAGTGACTTGAGGGCCTTGCCCAACTTGTCCTGGTCGTTCTTCGTCTTCGGCTCGATGGCCACGTGGATCACGGGCTCGGGGAATTCCATGCGCTCGAGCACGATCGGGTTGCTGCGGTCGCACAGGGTGTCACCGGTGGTGACTTCCTTGAAACCGAGACCGGCGACGATGTCTCCGGCGTACGCGGTTTCGATGTCCTCACGCTGGTTGGCGTGCATCAACAACAGACGACCGATGCGCTCGCGCTTCTCCTTCACCGAGTTGTACACCTCGTCACCCTTGGTGACGGTTCCGGAGTACACACGGAAGTACGTGAGCTTGCCGAACGGGTCGGCCACGATCTTGAACGCCAGCGCCGCGAACGGCGACTTGTCGTCCGGCTCGCGCGTGAGGACATCCTCGGTGTCGGGCTTGAGTCCCTCGGCAGGCGGAATGTCGAGCGGGCTCGGCAGGTAGTCCACCACCGCGTCCAACATCTGCTGCACACCCTTGTTCTTGAACGCCGAACCGCAGAGCACCGGCACGAAGGCGAACGACAACGTTCCCTTGCGGATGCCCTTGCGCAGTTCGTCCTCGGAAAGGTCGCCCGTCTCGAGGTACTTCTCCATCAACTCTTCGTCTTCGCCGGCCACGAGCTCGAGCAACTCGGCGCGGTACTGCTGCGCCTTGTCCTTGTACTCCGCGGGAATCTCGACGTCCGAGTACTTCGAGTCCTTCTCGTCGCCGTCCCAGACGACGGCCTTCATCTTCACGATGTCGATCAGACCCTTGTATTCGGCTTCGGCTCCGTACGGGATCATCACCACTGCCGGCACCGCTTGGAGACGTTCCTTGATCATGTCGAGGGTGCGGTAGAAGTTGGCGCCGGTGCGGTCCATCTTGTTGATGAAGCACATGCGCGGCACGCGGTACTTGTTGGCCTGACGCCACACCGTCTCGGTCTGTGGCTCCACGCCGGCCACCGAGTCGAACACGGCGACTGCACCGTCGAGCACGCGCAGCGAGCGCTCCACTTCGACCGTGAAGTCCACGTGTCCGGGAGTGTCGATGATGTTGATGCGGTGGTCGCGCCAAAACGCGGTGGTGGCTGCCGACGTAATGGTGATACCGCGCTCCTGCTCCTGGGCCATGTGGTCCATGACAGCGCCGCCTTCGTGCACCTCACCGATCTTGTAGGTCTTGCCGGTGTAGTAGAGGATGCGCTCGGTCGTCGTCGTCTTGCCGGCGTCGATGTGCGCCATGATGCCGATGTTGCGGTAACGCTCGAGGGGATATTCGCGGTTTGCCATGTGGTCGTGTTCCTGGGGGTTCGGTGTGGACTACCAGCGGTAGTGGGCGAAGGCCTTGTTGGACTCAGCCATCTTCTGCATGTCGTCACGCTTCTTCATCGACGCGCCGAGACCGTTGGCCGCATCGAGCAGCTCGGCGGCGAGGCAGTCGGCCATCGTCTTCTCGCGACGATCGCGGGCGTTCTCCACGATCCAGCGAATGGCGAGGGTGGTGGCACGACGCGGGCGCACTTCCACCGGCACCTGGTAGGTGGCGCCACCGACGCGGCGGCTGCGCACTTCGAGGGGCGGCTTCACGTTGTCGACTGCGCGCTTCACGGTGGACAGCGGCTCGGAGCCGGTCTTCGTCTCGATCGACTTCATCGCGTCGTACACGATCGTTTCGGCGGTGCTCTTCTTGCCGTGCAACATCACCTTGTTGACGATCTGGCTGATGAGGAGCGAGCGATACACCGGATCCGGTGCGAGTTCGCGACGAGCGGCGGGACCTTTGCGTGACATGTGTTCCTACTTCTTCTTCGCGCCGTAACGACTGCGAGCCTGCTTGCGATCCTTCACACCTGCCGCATCGAGCGCACCGCGGATGATCTTGTAGCGCACACCAGGAAGGTCGCGCACGCGGCCACCGCGGACGAGCACGATCGAGTGCTCCTGCAGGTTGTGTCCCTCACCCGGAATGTAGGCCGTCACTTCGACGCCGCTCGACAGACGGACACGGGCCACCTTGCGCAGCGCCGAGTTCGGCTTCTTCGGGGTCGTGGTGAACACGCGGGTGCACACACCGCGGCGCTGGGGAGAGCCCTTGAGCGCCGGGGTCTTCGACTTGCTCGACTTGGTGCTTCGACCTTGTCGAACCAACTGCTGAATGGTGGGCACGCGTTTACCTTCGTTGACTAGTGGGTTGAGTAGTTACTGAAACTGCGAAACCGAGCGATCCGAGTACTCGAACCCCCCGACAACGGGATGGAAATCCTACGGTTGCAGGCTGCGAAACGGCAACCTGCAACCCAGTGTCTGCGCGGTCTGGAGGGCTCCAGACCCCGTTATTGAGCCAGTTCCGAACCCGAGTCGGTGTCGCCCGACACGTACGTGCCGTGGAGACCGGCGAGGAAGGCCGCTGGGTCTTCCTCGTCCTCGCTCGAGTAGTAGGCCATCGGCACGTAGTCCGGAGCGCTCACATCGAAGGCGTTGTAGCGATCCATGCCGCTGCCGGCGGGGATCAGCTTGCCGATGATGATGTTCTCCTTCAAGCCCACGAGGTTGTCCGCCTTGCCGTCGATCGCCGCCTCGGTGAGCACGCGGGTGGTCTCCTGGAAGGAGGCCGCCGAGAGCCACGAGTCGGTGGCGAGCGAAGCCTTGGTGATTCCCATCAACTCGGGGCGACCTTCGGCAGGGCGCTTGCTCTGCTCGACCATCGTCCGGTTGGTGTCACGGAACACCTTGGCGTCCACACGCTCGCCCGGTAGGAACTGGGTGTCCCCCGGCTCTTGCACGCCGACGCGACGCGTCATCTGACGGACGATCAACTCGATGTGCTTGTCGTGGATCGACACGCCCTGGTCGCGATACACGCGCTGCACCTCTTCCACGAGGTACACCTGCGTCTCACGCGGTCCCTTGATCTCCATCAATTCCTTCGGATCGAGCGGACCGTCGGTGATGCGATCACCGGCGGTCACGCTGTCGCCATCGCGAACGATCGGACGGCTACCGGTCGGCAGCACGATCTCGTGCTCCACGCCCTGGTCGTCGACGACCTTGACCGGGATGCCCTTGCCCTCGTCCTCGAGGATGCGCACGACACCCGTGGCGCGGGCGAGTCGGGCCGAGCCGCGCGGGTTGCGCGCCTCGAACAACTCCACGACGCGGGGAAGACCGCCGGCGATGTCCTTGCCCGCCACACCACCGGTGTGGAAGGTACGCATCGTCAACTGGGTTCCCGGCTCACCGATCGACTGCGCGGCGATCACACCGACCGCTTCGCCGAGTTCGATCGATGCGCCCGTGGCGAGTGAACGGCCGTAACACAGCGCGCAAACACCAACTTCGGCGTCGCACGTGAGCACCGAGCGCACGCGCACGCGGTTGACCTTCTCGTCGTCGCGGAGGATCGCCACTTCGGCATCACCGAGGATGGTGTTCTTGGCCATCGTGGTGCCGTCCGACAACTCGACGTCGTTGAGCAACGCGCGGCCGAACAACTTGGTCTCGAGGTAGCTGCGTGTGTTCGCGGTGTCGCGTTGCACGTTCTCCACCCAGATGCCGAGTGAGGTGCCACAGTCGTCCTCGCGGACGATCAGTTCCTGCGCCACGTCGTGCAGACGACGGGTGAGGTAACCCGAGTCGGCGGTACGCAGCGCCGGGTCCACGAGACCCTTGCGGGCACCCGGGGTGGCGATGAAGTACTCGAGCGTCTCGAGACCCTCACGGAAGTTGCTCTTGATCGGGCGCGGAATCATGTCACCGCGAGGGTTGGCCACGAGGCCGCGCATGCCGGCGATCTGACGCATCTGCGTCATGTTTCCGCGAGCACCAGAGCCGATCATCATGTCGACCGGGTTGAACTCGAGGGCCTTGAACTCGGCTTCCATCGCCTTCTGCACGTCGGAGGTCGCCTCCGTCCAGATGCGCACTTCCTGCTGACGGCGCTCGCCGTCGGTGATGATGCCGCGACGGAACTGGGTCTCCACCTTCTCGGCCTGCTTCTCGTAGTCCTCGAGAATCTGGCGCTTGTTGCGTGGCGTCTTCACGTCGTCCACGCTGACGGTGAGACCGGACTGCGTCGCGTAGCGGTAGCAGAGGTCCTTGATGTCGTCGAGAGCCTTGGCGATGTCGGCCTTGGCGAAGAAGTCGCTGAGACGCGCCACCAACACACCGAACTCACGCTTGCGCAGCGGCTCGGTGATGTGACCGAACTTGGTCACGTAACCGGCGGGCAGACGTTCCTCCACGAGCAGGCGACCGGGGGTCGTCTCCACGTAGGTCATGCGACCATCGGCAGCGCGCTCCGCCAACTTGACCTTGGCATGCAGCGAGACGGCGCCTTCGTCGAGGGCGTTGACCACTTCGTAGACGTGACGGAACACGCGGCCTTCGCCGGGGCGACCATCCACCGCGTTGGTCAGATAGAAGCCACCGATGACGAGGTCCTGCTGCGGGGTCACGATCGGACGACCGGACGCCGGCGACAGGATGTTGTTCGCCGACAACATCAACACGCGGGCCTCGGCCTGCGCTTCCACCGACAACGGCAGGTGCACGGCCATCTGGTCACCGTCGAAGTCCGCGTTGAACGCGGTGCACACGAGCGGGTGCAGCTGAATGGCCTTGCCCTCCACGAGGAGCGGTTCGAACGCCTGGATACCGAGGCGGTGCAGCGTCGGAGCGCGGTTCAAGAGCACCGGGTGCTCCTTGATCACGTCCTCGAGCACGTCCCACACTTGCGGACGACGGCGCTCGACCATGCGCTTGGCACTCTTGATGTTCTGCGCCAACTGCTGGTCGACGAGGCGCTTCATCACGAACGGCTTGAACAACTCGAGGGCCATCAGCTTCGGCAGACCACACTGCTGCAGGCGCAGCATCGGGCCGGCGACGATCACCGAACGACCGGAGTAGTCGACGCGCTTACCGAGCAGGTTCTGACGGAACCGACCCTGCTTGCCCTTCAACATGTCCGACAACGACTTGAGCGGGCGGTTGCCCGGGCCGGTGACGGGGCGACCACGACGACCGTTGTCGAACAACGCGTCGGCGGCCTCCTGCAACATGCGCTTCTCGTTGTTCACGATGATCTCGGGCGCGCCGAGATCGAGCAAACGACGGAGACGGTTGTTGCGGTTGATCACGCGGCGGTACAGGTCGTTCAGGTCGGATGTGGCGAAACGACCACCGTCGAGCTGCACCATCGGGCGGAGGTCCGGCGGGATCACGGGGATCACGTCGAGCACCATCGCCTTCGGGTTGTTGACCTGACGTTCGTTCTCGTCGACACGGTTGAACGACGCGATGATCTTCAGACGCTTGATCGCCTTCTGCTTGCGCTGCGTGCTGAGTGGCTTGCCGTTGATGCCGTTGGTGATCGCATCGCGCAGCAACGCCTCTTCGGCCGTGAAGTCGATGGTGTCGATCAGCGACTTGATCGCCTCGGCACCGGTGCCACCCACGAAGTAGTCGCCATAGCGATCCTTGATTTCGCGCCACAGTTCTTCGTCTTCCACGATCATGCGCGAGTGCATCTTGTTGAAGGTGTCGAACGCGCGCTCGATGAGGTCGATTTCCTTGGTATAGCGATCGGTGATCAGCGTGAGGTCCTTGTCGATGACCTTCTGGCGCGCGCGAATGTCGGCATCCTTGGCGCCGGACTTCTCCAGTTCCTTCAGTTCCGCCTCAGCGTCCTTCTGGCGCTGCTTGATGTCCTTCTCGCGGTTCTTGTTCAGCTGCTCGCGATCCTCGAGCAACTCCTGCTCGAGCACCGTCATGTCGGCGTGACGCTTGTCGGCGTCCACGCTGGAGACCAACCAGGCGGCGAAGTAGATGACCTTCTCCAACTGCTTGGCCTTGATCTCGTCGCGCGGCTCGAGGCCACCGAGGAGATACGCGAGCCAGCTGCGCGTTCCGCGGAGATACCAGATGTGCACCACGGGAGCGGCGAGCTCGATGTGACCCATGCGCTCACGGCGCACCTTGGAACGGGTGACTTCGACACCGCACTTCTCACAGATGATTCCCTTGAAACGCACGCGCTTGTACTTGCCGCAGTAGCACTCCCAGTCCCTGGTCGGTCCGAAGGTCTTCTCACAGAACAAGCCGTCCCGCTCCGGGCGCAGCGTGCGGTAGTTGATCGTCTCGGGCTTCTTCACCTCGCCGCGCGACCAGTTGCGAATGTCGTCGGCCGTGGCAAGACCGATCCGCAACTGCTCGAAGCTGTTGACGTCGACCTTGTTCTTGATCTCGTTTACTACGTCGGTCATGGCTCTCTCTTCCTCGTCTCTGTCAGCGTCGAATCTTCGAATGTCCTAGAAGGCCCGCTCGCGACGGCGTTCCCGCTCGCGATCGTCGGCATCACTGCCCCGCTCCGGGCGGGAGATGTCGATGCCCAGTTCCTGTGTGGCGCGGAACACGTCCTCGTCCAGGTCGGCAAGTTCGATGTTCTTGCCTTCGTTCGAGATGACTTCCACGTCCAAGCACAGGGCCTGCATTTCCTTCATCAACACCTTGAAGCTCTCGGGGATACCCGGCTCCGGAATGTTCTCGCCCTTGACGATGGCCTCGTACACACGCACGCGTCCGAGCACGTCGTCGCTCTTGATGGTGAGCAACTCCTGCAAGCAGTACGCGGCGCCGTAGGCCTCGAGCGCCCACACTTCCATCTCACCGAAGCGCTGACCACCGAACTGTGCCTTACCACCGAGCGGCTGCTGGGTGATCATGCTGTATGGGCCAGTCGAACGCGCGTGGATCTTGTCGTCCACGAGGTGCGACAGCTTCAAGATGTACATGTAGCCGACCATGATCGGGTTGTCGAAGTACTCACCGGTGCGACCGTTGCGCAGACGAGCCTTGCCGTCGCGACCGATCAGACGGGTCTGATCGGAGGTCTCCGGGTTCAAGTTCTCGAGCATCGACTGGATCGTCGGGTGCGGACCGGCCGCATCCTCTTCGTCCCAGTGCGCACCGTCGAACACGGGTGTGGCGACGAACGATGCCGGCGCCGTGGACGGACGAGTCTTCACCTCGGTGCCGCGCACCGGGTTCTCCCCCACCACCTTGCCGGACTTCGGATCGTGCCAACCCCATCTGGCGCAGTAACCGAGGTGAGCCTCGAGCACCTGACCGATGTTCATACGGCTCGGCACGCCGAGCGGGTTGAGGATGATGTCCACGGGCGTGCCGTCGTCGAGGTACGGCATGTCCTCGATCGGCAACACCTTGGAGATGACACCCTTGTTGCCGTGACGACCGGCGAGCTTGTCACCCACGCTGATCTTGCGCTTCTGCGCCACGTAGATGCGCACCAACTGGTTCACGCCCGGCGGCAGTTCGTCGCCGGTCTCGCGGTCGCCCGGATCGCGCGACAACACCTTGACGTCGATGACCTTGCCGCTCTCTCCGTGCGGCACCTTCAAACTGGTGTCACGCACTTCACGAGCCTTCTCACCGAAGATGGCGCGCAACAGTCGCTCTTCGGGGGTCAGTTCGGTTTCGCCCTTCGGGGTCACCTTGCCGACGAGCACGTCGCCGGGGCCCACTTCGGCGCCCACACGGATGATTCCGCGATCGTCGAGGTCGGCGAGGATGTCGTCCGAGAGGTTCGGACTGTCGCGCGTGATTTCCTCGGGTCCGAGCTTCGTGTCACGAGCGTCGACTTCGTATTCCTTGATGTGGATCGACGTGAGTACGTCTTCCTTCACCAAACGCTCGGAGAGGATGATCGCGTCCTCGAAGTTGTAACCCTCCCACGGCATGAACGCGACGAGCAGGTTCTTGCCGAGCGCGAGCTCGCCCTGATCGGTGGACGGACCGTCGGCGAGCAGGTCACCCTTCTCGACACGCTGTCCTTCCTTCACACGAACCACGTGGTTGATGCAGGTGTCCTGGTTGGAGCGACGGAACTTGTAGAGCTTGTGCTCGCCCTCGCTCTTCTTCAGGTTGTCGTAGGCAACGACGATCGAGCTGCCGGTGATCGACGTGACGGTGCCCGAGTCCTTGGCGAGGATCAGGTCTGCTCCGTCGCGCGCGGCGCGAGCTTCGATGCCGGTACCGACGAACGGCGCTTCGGCGCGCAACAACGGCACGGCCTGGCGCTGCATGTTGGCACCCATCAACGCACGGTTGGCGTCGTCGTGCTCGAGGAAGGGGATCAGCGCGGTGGCCACCGAGATGATCTGCTTCGGCGACACGTCGATGAAGTCGACTTCGTCGGGCGACACGTAACCGATGTCGGTTGTCGAACCGAAGAAGCTCTCGGCTTCGAGCATCTTCTTCAGGTCGTCCAAGCTGGCGGCCTGCGGCGAGCGGCGCACGAGCACCTTGTCCTCGGCGAAGGTGCCGTCAGCGTTCAACGGCGTGTTGGCCTGGGCGACAACGTAGTTCTCCTCTTCGTCGGCCGGCATGTACACGATGTCGTCGGTCACGCGACCACCGACCACGCGGCGGTACGGGCTCTCGATGAAGCCGAACGGGTTGACGCGGGCGAAGGTGGACAGCGCTCCGATCAGTCCGATGTTCGGACCTTCAGGAGTTTCGATCGGGCACATACGGCCGTAGTGCGAGAAGTGCACGTCGCGCACTTCGAAGCCGGCGCGCTCGCGGCTGAGTCCACCCGGTCCGAGCGCCGAGAGACGGCGACGGTGGGTGAGGCCCGACAGCGGGTTCACCTGGTCCATGAACTGCGAGAGCTGCGAGGTGCCGAAGAACTCCTTGATCGCGGCCACCACGGGTCGCACGTTGATCAGGGTCTGCGGCGAGATCGCCTCGACGTCCTGGGTGGTCATGCGCTCGCGCACCACGCGCTCCATGCGCGACAGACCGATGCGCACCTGGTTCTGGATCAACTCACCGACCGAACGAATGCGGCGGTTGGCGAAGTGGTCCTGGTCATCCAAGCGGTAACCCGGCTCCTGCTTCACGAGGTGCAGCAGGTAGGTGATGGTGGCGAGGATCTCGCAACGGCTGAGCACGTCTTGGTCGTCCTGCGGGACGTCCAACTGGCCGAGCTCGGTGCCCTGCTTGAGACCGAACAACTGACCGATCTTCTCGATCTCGGCGCCGAGCTTGCGATTCAACTTGTACCGACCGACGCG
>JBJTFU010000179.1:0-2582 GCA_046093585.1 Ilumatobacteraceae bacterium
CTCCCAAGTGACGGGCCTGATGGTCGCCGAGTGAAAGCAAGTCGAGGGTCCGCGAGAGCGACCACGCGCCAATCGCACCGACGAGGGCGACTGGTGCCACGACACCCAACTTGCCCCACGTGGCCTGTGCCAACGAGCCGAGAGTCCACGAGGCGAGTGAGCGCAGTGACGCATCGTCCGCGACGTATGCAAGGAAGCCGATCGCTGCCGATGCGAGCGCGTTGAGCGCGATGCCCATGAGAATGAGCGTGAGCACCTCGGTGCGGCCGTTACTCCGCGAGGTGAAATAGACGACCACGACGGCGAAGAGACCACCGAGGAATGCGGCGAGCGGCAACGTCCACACCCCGAGCGGTGAGAACCCCGTGACGATTTGCAGAGCCGCACCGAGCATCGCCCCAGACGACACACCGACGATGCCGGGCTCGGCAAGTGGGTTGCCGAATGCACCCTGCATCACTCCACCCGCACAGCCGAGCGCCGCCCCCACCACGACGCCGAGCAAGATGCGCGGAAAGCGGATCACCCACACCACGTCCTCCGTGATCGGATCGAGCGCCACGTCGCCGCCAAGACCGATTCTCGCCAACAGCGACTGGGTCAGGTCACCGAGCGAAACGGGGTAAGCACCGACCGCTGACGACACGAAGATCGTCGAGATCAAGAGAGCGAACAGCACGGCACCGACGACGACCGGGTTCAGATACACGGCGAGAGCACGACGATCCGTCATGCGTCCACCTCCACCAGTCTGAGCATTTCTTCATGGAGTGACGCGATCAACCCGGGAGTGCGAGGCCCAAAACTGAAGAGCAGACCGTCCTCGATCGTGATGATGCGACGGTTCTGGCCGGCAGGTGTCTGCATCACACCGGCCAACCCGAGCAGACCATCGATGCCGTCCACCGAGTCGAGCCCCGTCGTGGTGACGAGCAAGATGTCGGGCTGGGACTTCACCAGTGCCTCTGGTGTGAAGGTGGTGAAGGGTTGCGCGAGCCCGGCTTTCGTTCCGGCATCCACTCCCCCTGCTGCGGCGATCAACGAGTCGGGTCCACAGTCAGGGCCGCCGATGAGGTACACGCTCGCCGTCCCACGCAGATAGACG
Source organism: Ilumatobacteraceae bacterium (assembly GCA_046093585.1). Taxonomy (GTDB): domain Bacteria; phylum Actinomycetota; class Acidimicrobiia; order Acidimicrobiales; family Ilumatobacteraceae; genus UBA3006. Next base: position 1,106 of record JBJTFU010000179.1, read on the forward strand.
AACGCCACCGTCGGTGGCGTGGCGGTGGGCCACGCAAACTCGGCCAACTGATCGGCGATCTCCATCGCGACCGCATCGCCGCGCTCGTCGACCCCGAGCAACTTGGCGATCGCACGCAAGCGTGGCCCGATCTCGGCCACGGTGGTGGCCTTTTCGATCGTCTCGACTCGAACTCCGGTGGCGGCGATCTGATCGAGCGCCTCCTTCGGGCCCGTGTCCTCGTCGACGAGCACGAGCGTCGGACGAAGCGCCAAGACCGACTCGGCGCTCACGTCGTGGCCCGATGTGACGATGGGCAATCCGTCCGCTGCGGCCAACGTGCTGGACAAGTCCTTGCCCACCACCTGGTCTCCGAGCCCGAGGGCGAAGACACTCTCCGTGATTCCTGCTGCCATCGTGATGATGCGGACTTCTCCTTCATCTGCAGTACCGACAGATGAACCACACGATGTCAGCACGAGCAACGAAGCAAAGAGCAGTCGCTTCATCTACGGCGCCTCACGGCGAGCACGGCAACGAGCACAAGAATCAGCGCAACGCCGACGATCAACGAACGAGGCGGACACCAGCGCCGAACTTCGTCCTTGGTGGCGATCAAGACGAGATCATCGACGTTGTCCACGACGGTCACCTCGACCACTTCCTCCGTCGTCGACGTCACCTCCTCAACAACCGTCGTCGAGGAGACGTCGCCTTCGGTAGCCACAACGTCTTCGGTCGTCGTCGACGCAACCACAGTCGTCATGGTCGACTTCGAAGTGCCCGACTTCACCGTGGTGGTTGGCGCAGTGCCGAGGAACGTCACCGGGATCTGCAGGTCCTGCGAACGATCCGAGTTGATGGTGTGATCACTCTTCGTCACGATCGCGCAGCGCACGGCTCGACAGTCGTTGAACTTGTCGATCACCGGGCCCACTTTGAAACTGACTCGGAACGATCCCCCTGGTCCGTATGGACGCGGCAATCCAGCGGCGTAACTGGGTGGATTGTCGGAGATCCAGACCGACGCCCCGCCGTCGCCTTCCATGTCCACTCCGCCACCACACGGAGATGGCAACACGCCCTTCGGGGTGGCCACGCACAGCGCCACATAGATCCCCCTGGACACGTCATAACCAGACCCGCTCACCGTGATCGTCTGGCCCGTCTCGGTCAATCCCGTGGATTGCGACACCGTCAACGTGCGCGTGCCATCAGTGACGGATTCATCGGCGCGCACGAGCGAAGGCGCGACCGCCACGACGCCGGCGAGGAGGACGATTCTCAGGAGGGACTTCATGGGGGTTGCCCTCAAACCTAGAACTGGTAAGCATTTGGCGGGGTCGTCCGAACCCGTGGCGGTAGAAAAATACCCTCTTCGGGTAATCGCTACAGGGCCTAGGAAATGTGCTCGCCGCGGCGAAAACGCACCACTCGCTGGTCGGTCACCAGGGCCTCGATCAGCGACACGGGGGTGACATCGAAGGCGGGATTGATC
>JBJTFU010000180.1:0-3238 GCA_046093585.1 Ilumatobacteraceae bacterium
TCGACCTCGTCGGCCCTGCCAAGCGCGGCTTGGCGATGGGTTTCAACGAGGCGGCGGGCTACGGGGCCGTCGCGCTTACGGCACTTGCTACGGGATGGATTGCCAGCAACTACGACCTCAGACCCGAGCCGTTCTATCTCGGAATCGCGTTCGCAGTGATCGGCACGTTCTTGTCGATCGCGTTCGTGAGTGAGACGCACGTGCACGCACGTCACGAGGCAGCGAATCACGCTCATACGACCGAAGACGGATTGACGACGCGGGAGATCTTCTCCCTCACGACGTTCAAGGAACGTGCTCTCTCGTCGTGCAGTCAAGCGGGACTCGTCAACAACCTCAATGACGGCCTGGCTTGGGGTTTGTTTCCGTTGTTCTTTGCCGATGCAGGACTCTCGGTTGCGCGCATCGGCGTGCTCGCTGCGTTGTACCCGGCAGTGTGGGGGCTTGGTCAGATGATCACGGGCGGACTCTCCGACAAGATCGGTCGCAAGCCATTGATCGGCGGCGGCATGCTCGTGCAAGGGGTGGCCATCGCATTGATCGCCGCATTCGACTCGTTCACGGGATGGGCATTTGCCGCGGTGTTGCTCGGAGCAGGGACGGCGATGGTGTACCCCACGTTGCTCGCCGCGAGCGGTGACGTGGCGCATCCTTCCTGGCGTGCTCGTTCGGTCGGTGTCTATCGCCTGTGGCGTGATGGGGGATTTGCCGTTGGTGCGCTGATGGCCGGCATGATCGCCGACCTGGTGAGCGTCCGTGCAGCGATCCTCGTCGTGGCTGCGCTCACCGCATTGTCTGGAGTCTTCGTCATCGTGCGGATGTACGAGACGTTGCGTCCGGCCAACGCCTGAAACGCAAACGGCGCGCCACCCGCCGAAGCGAGTGACGCGCCGAATGGCGTGTGACGTCGATTAGACGTCGAACCGATCGAGGTTCATCACCTTGGTCCACGCCTTGACGAAGTCGCGAACGAACTTGTCCTTCGCGTCGTTCTGGGCGTACACCTCGGCGAGTGCCCGCAGCTGCGAGTTCGAACCGAAGATCAAGTCGTTGCGGGTGCCCTTCCACTTGACCTCACCGGTCTTGCGGTCGCGGCCCTCGAACAACTCCTCCGACTTGTCCGTCGGCTTCCACTCGATGTCCATCGACATCAAGTTGACGAAGAAGTCGTTGGTGAGCACACCAGGCTTGCTGGTGAACACGCCGAGGCTGGAGCCCTTGTAGTTGGCGTTCAACGCCCTCATGCCACCAACGAGCACGGTCATCTCCGGCGCGCTGAGGTGGAGGAAGTTGGCCTTTTCCAAGAGCAACTGCTCGGTGGTCTGCAGGTGACCCGGTCGCAGGTAGTTGCGGAAGCCGTCGAATGTCGGCTCCAGCACTGCGAACGACTCGGCATCCGTCTGCTCTGCGGTGGCATCGCCACGACCCGGGGTGAACGGCACTTCCACCGTCACGCCGGCATCCTTGGCTGCCTTCTCCACGGCGGCACTGCCGGCGAGCACGATGAGGTCGGCCATCGAAATCGCTGCCGACTTCTGGATTTCCTCGAGCTTGCCGAGCACCTTGGAGAGTTCTGCCGGGTCGTTGGCTTCCCAATCCTTCTGCGGGGCGAGACGAACGCGGGCGCCGTTGGCACCACCGCGCTTGTCGGTTCCGCGGAAGGTGGATGCTGAGGCCCAGGCCACACGCACCAACTCCGAGACGCTGAGACCGGAGGCGAGCACCTTGGCCTTCAGATCCGCGATGTCCTTCGCCGACACCTTGGTGGTGGAGGCGGGGATCGGGTCTTGCCAGATCAAGTCTTCCTTCGGAACCTGCTTGCCGAGGTAACGCGACTTCGGGCCCATGTCGCGGTGGGTCAACTTGAACCACGCGCGAGCGAATGCGTCCTCGAGCGCCTTCGGATCTTCAGCAAAGCGCTTGGAAATCTTGGCGTACTCAGGGTCGAACTTCAGACCGAGGTCGGCAGTCGTCATCATCGGCGCGTGACTCACCGACTTGTCGTGCGCGTCCGGCACCGTGCCGGCCATTGCGCCAGCCTTCGGTATCCACTGATTGGCGCCAGCGGGGCTCTTCACGAGCTCCCACTCGTTGTCCATCAGGATCTTGAAGTACTCGTTGTCCCAAGTGGTTGGCTTGGTCGTCCATGCACCTTCGATACCGGAGGTGATGGTGGCGACGCCGTGACCTTCACCCATCTTGTTGATCCAACCGAAGCCCATGGCCTCGATCGGTGCAGCCTCGGGCTCGGGGCCGACGTACTTGTTCGGGTCGCCTGCGCCGTGCGCCTTGCCGAATGCGTGGCCGCCACCGACGAGGGCGACGGTCTCTTCGTCGTTCATCGCCATGCGGGCGAAGGTCTCACGAATGTCGTGAGCCGAAGCCACCGGATCCGGATTGCCGTTCGGGCCTTCCGGGTTCACGTAGATGAGACCCATCTGCACTGCAGCGAGTGGGTTGTCGAGTTGACGCTCACCCTTGTAGCGCTCGTCGCCGAGCCATGCGGTCTCCGAGCCCCAGTAGGTCTCGTCTGGTTCGTACACATCGGCACGACCGCCGGCGAAGCCGAAGGTCTTGAAGCCCATCGACTCGAGTGCCACGTTGCCAGCCAAGATCATCAGGTCGGCCCACGAGATCTTGTTGCCGTACTTCTGCTTGATTGGCCAGAGCAGTCGACGGGCCTTGTCCAAGTTGCCGTTGTCGGGCCACGAGTTGATCGGAGCGAAGCGCTGCATTCCTGCGCCACCGCCACCGCGACCATCTTGGATGCGGTAGGTGCCCGCCGAGTGCCACGCCATGCGGATGAAGAATGGGCCGTAGTGCCCGTAGTCCGCTGGCCACCACTCCTTCGAGTCGGTCATCAGGGTGGTGAGATCCTTCACCACGGCATCGAGGTCGAGCTTCTTGAACTCTGCTGCGTAGTCGAAATCGGGATCCATCGGGTCGCCAACTTCAGGGTGGTTGTGCAGAACCTTGATGTTCAGCGAGTTGGGCCACCACTTGGTGTTGGTGGTTCCCATGTCTGCAGCGGTGATAGCACCGCCAGAGAATGGGCACTTTGCGTCGTTACTCATGTTTTCTCCTCTGTGTTGTGATTAATGATGATGGGGTATTGCGGTATTGCCGTTCGAAGTAGTGCGGCACTCGGGGCATCGGCCCCAATACGCCACCTCTGCTTCGTCGATTTCGAAACCGTTGTCATTGGCTGCCTGCAGGCACGGCATTGCCCCCACACTGC
>JBJTFU010000181.1:0-3877 GCA_046093585.1 Ilumatobacteraceae bacterium
CCACTCCGTCGATCATCAACGAACAGGTGCCGCAGATTCCCTCGCGGCAATCGTGGTCGAAGACGACCGCATCCTTGCCCTCGGTGACGAGCTTCTCGTTGAGGACATCGAGCATCTCGAGGAACGATGCCTCGTCGCTGATCTGGTCGATCACGTGGGTCTCGAAACGCCCTGAGTCCTGCGGGCCGTTTTGGCGCCACACCTTGAGCGTGAGATTGGTCAGGTGGCTCACTTGTAACTCCTCGTTGCCAACTGCGCGTTTTCGAATACGAGTTCCTCGACGTGTCGGGTGGGGTTCATCGGTTCGCCCGTCCATTCCCAAGCCGCCACGTGACAGAACTTGTCGTCGTCGCGCTCTGCTTCGCCTTCCTCCGTTTGGTGCTCGACGCGTAGGTGGGCGCCGCAACTCTCTTCGCGGGTCAGGGCGTCCTGACACATCTGCATGCCGAGCTGGAAGAAGTCGTCCACGCGGCCCGCCTTCTCGAGCGTCTGGTTGACGCCCTCGTCGGTGCCCGTCACGCGCAGGTCGGTCTTGAATTCCTCGTACAAGGCGGGCAACTCGCCGAGCGCCTTTTCCAGACCTTCCTTCGAGCGCTCCATGCCGCAGTAGTCCCAGATGATCTTGCCGAGTTCGCGATGGAACCAGTCGGGCGAGCGTGTCCCGTTCTTGTGCACGTAACCCGAGTAACGCGCCTTGACCTCGTTCTCTGCTTCCTTGAACGCCGGGTGATCCGTACCGGGGATCGACTTGCCGAGCAGCGGTGCGAGACCGTTGGAGATGGTGTACGGCAACACGAAGTAACCATCGGCGAGACCTTGCATGAGCGCGGAAGCACCGAGACGGTTGGCACCGTGGTCGGAGAAGTTGGCTTCACCGGCCGCATAGAGACCGGGAATGGTGGTGGCGAGTTCGTAGTCCACCCACAGCCCGCCCATCGTGTAGTGCGTCGCGGGGTAGATGCGCATCGGCGTGTCGTACGGATCTTCACCGGCAATCCGCTCGTACATTTCGAAGAGGTTGCCGTAACGCTCCTCCACCACGTCGCGGCCGAGTCGCTGGATCGCCGCGGAGAAGTCGAGATACACGCCGTTCTTCAATGGCCCGACGCCGTGTCCCTTGTCCACCAGACGCTTGGCGGCGCGCGAGGAAATGTCGCGTGGAGCGAGGTTTCCGTAGCTCGGGTACAGACGCTCGAGGTAGTAGTCGCGATCCGACTCGGGGATCTGGTCGACGGGGCGCTTCTCGTCGATGTTCTTCGGCACCCACACACGACCGTCGTTCCGCAACGACTCGCTCATCAACGTCAGCTTCGACTGGAATTCGTCGCTCTGTGGGATGCAGGTGGGGTGGATCTGCGTGTAGCACGGGTTGGCGAAGTACGCGCCCTTGCGGTGCGCACGCCACGCCGCCGTGACGTTGGAGTTCATCGCATTGGTAGAGAGGAAGAAGACGTTGCCGTAGCCGCCAGTGGCGAGCACCACCGCGTGCGCCGAGTGTGACGTGATCTCACCGGTGAGCAAGTCGCGGGTGACGATGCCGGCGCAACGGCCGTCGATCACGACGACGTCGACGAGTTCACTGCGATTGAACAGGCGCACCCCGCCGAGCCCGATCTGACGAGCCAACTGCTGGTAGGCACCGAGCAGCAACTGCTGCCCCGTTTGACCACGGGCGTAGAACGTGCGGCTCACCTGGGCGCCACCGAAGCTGCGGTTGTCGAGCAAGCCGCCGTACTCACGGGCGAAGGGCACGCCTTGCGCCACCATCTGGTCGATGATGTCCACCGACACCTGCGCCAAGCGATAGACGTTTCCTTCGCGCGAACGGAAGTCTCCGCCCTTGATGGTGTCCATGAACAGACGATGGATCGAGTCGCCGTCACCTTGATAGTTCTTCGCTGCGTTGATGCCACCTTGCGCGGCGATCGAGTGCGCACGACGAGGCGAGTCGTGGAACGTGAACGCATCGACTTGGTAGCCGAGTTCGGCGAGCGTCGCGGCTGCAGATGCACCAGCTAGACCCGTTCCCACCACGATCACCTTGAATTTGCGCTTGTTGTTCGGATTGACCAACTTGGCGTTCGCCTTGTAGTTGTCCCACTTGTCGGAGAGCACTCCTGCGGGAATCTTCGATTCGAGACTCATCGGTTACCCCACGATCCCTGCGAGAACGGCGACTGGAAACGAGACGTTGCCCACCACGACGACGGCCGCAAAGCCAGCGGCGAGGCCGCGGCGCCACGAGTTGAAGCGCGGGTTGTTCCAGCCGAGCGACTGGAAGATGCTCCACACGCCGTGGAAGAGGTGGATGCCGAGGAGGATGTTGGCGACGATGTAGAAACCGGAGACGAGTGGGCGGTCGAAGCTACGCACCACGTTGTCGTACACCTCGGCGCGCACGTACTCCCCCTCCGCGCCATTGACCACACCGAACGTCAGGTCGAGCAGGTGCCACATCAGGTACATCAAGACGATGACGCCCGTCCAGCGCATGGTGCGACTGGCGAAGTTGGCCACCTGATAATCCCGCGGCCCCTGGTAGCGCACTGCGCGTGCCTGACGGTTGAGGCGCGTCAGCGACCAAGCAGCGTGTAGGTGCAGCACGAGCATCCCGAACAGCAGCGCCCGCAGGATCCACAGCACCGAGCCCTTCGGCGCCAGTGGGTAGAGCAACTCCTTGAGGAACTCGGCGTAATGATTCAGCGCCGCCTCGCCTTGGTACATCTTCAGGTTCCCGATCATGTGGAACAGAACGAAACCCATCATCGCAATACCGGAAATGGCCATCGCGTACTTCTTGCCGACGGCCGTCGAGTAGAGGTCGAGGAGGAACGGTTTGCGCTTGCGAGCCTTGGCAGTTGCCGTGACTGGACCACGAAGTGCGGTGGGGGAAGCGGGGGTTGCTGACATAACGACCTTCCTCACGCTAGTTCTGGCCGACACACGGGGTGAAAACCCTGCCCCGCAACGCGGGGGTTTCGCTGCCGCAGGCTCGGATTCTCTACACTTCTCCAGACACATTTATCGGGTCGACATTCCGTCGGTCCCCTGTTTCAAGCGGAGAACACACTCGTGACGTCATTACTTGCATCTGAAGGCGGCTGGCAAACATTCACCCTGAAGGGTGGTGAATGGGCCGTTCTGTGGCTCTCTGGTGCCGCGGCGATCCTCGCCCTGCTCGTTGGTTGGTTCCTCGTCAAGCAAGTGATGAAGCAGGACGAAGGCACCCCGCGCATGCAGGAAATCGCCGTCGCCATCCAGGAAGGCGCCTGGGCCTACCTCAAGCGCCAGTTCAGGACGATCGGCCTGATCCTGATTCCCGTGGGCCTGATCGTGTTCTTCACGTCGGTGGCGATCGAAAAGCCGAACGGTGAAGAAGCGCTGACCTTCGTGCAGTCCGGCATTTGGCGCACCGTGGCCTTCGTGCTCGGCTGCGTCGCCTCCGGACTCACGGGGTACATCGGCATGACCCTCGCCACGCGCGGCAACGTCCGCACCGCTGCCGCAGCGCGTTCGGGTTCGATGAAGCGCGCACTCGAGGTCGCCTTCCGCACCGGTGGTGTCGCCGGCATGTTCACCGTGGGTCTCGGACTTCTCGGTGCAACCCTCATCATCGCGATCTTCCAGAACACCTCGTCGGCGATGCTCGTCGGCTTCGGATTCGGTGGTTCGCTCCTCGCCCTGTTCCTCCGCGTGGGTGGCGGCATCTTCACCAAGGCAGCCGACGTCGGCGCAGACCTCGTGGGCAAGGTCGAAGCCGGTATTCCGGAAGACGATCCGCGCAACCCCGCCACCATCGCCGACAACGTGGGCGACAACGTGGGTGACTGCGCAGGCATGGCCGCCGACCTCTTCGAGAGCTACGAAGTCACGTTGG
>JBJTFU010000182.1:0-2796 GCA_046093585.1 Ilumatobacteraceae bacterium
CACCACAGGCTCAAGCGGCCAAGAACGATGGCCCGACGGCAACGATGAAGGGCTCGTCACGTGTGAGCAACGTCGGTACGACGCTGATCACCATCGAGGGCAAGGGCTTCACCAACTTGGCGGTGGGCAACAGGCCGCCACTCGCAGGCAGGGCAACTGGCGTGTACGTCGTGTTCGGACGATTCGACGATGCGTGGAAGCCGTCCGTCGGTGCACCTGCATCGAGCCGTCGCACGGTGCTGTCCTCCCAGATGTGGGCGCTCCCTGCGACCTCGCGACCGTTCGTCGACCCCACGGGCACGAACCCCAACGTCATCACGATGGATGAAGCAGGCAACTTCACCGCGCAGGTGCCGGTGAGTGCCATCGATGGCACCGGAAAGTACGGCATCGCCGTCTACCCAGCGAGCGGTGCAATCAACGCGGCACATGAGTTCATGTTCGAGCTCACGTTCGCCAGCCCGTTCAACCCGCTCGTCGGGCAGAAGAGCAACATCGTCGTACTCGCCGGTTACGCGGGCCTCGAGGTGAAGGCCAACTCGAAGGTGTCGGCAACGGTGCGCAGCGACTCCCGCTCGCTCTGCCGTGTGAGCGGCAAGGCGATCGAGGCGACCAAGGTCGGTCGCTGCGTGACGTTCATCAGCGTGCGTACCGGTGACACCACGGTGATCAAGCGATTGCCGCTCGTCATCACCAAGAAGTAGCAGTACTGGAGTTGACATACCCCTTAGGGCTAGATACCCTAGGGGGTATGTGCATCAAGGTTCTCTGTGACGAATGTGACAAGCCCACCTACGAGGGCTGCGGTCAGCACATCGAGCAAGTACTGGGCGACGTTCCCGAGTCGGACCGCTGCCACTGCCGCGAACTTGCCGGCACCAAGTAATTCCGTCTCAGCGATCGTCGACCTTCGGGACATCTGACGCAATCTCTCACTCTTACCCTTCATGATGCGGTGATGAAACCGCGGTTCAATTCCCTGAACAAAGGACCAGTCATGAAGAGAGCAATCGCATTTGCCGCAGTAGCCGTGCTTGGTTTGTCGGCCTGTGGTTCAGACGACGAATCGTCCGAGGACACGGTTGCGGAGACCACCGAAGTCCCTGCAGAGATGTCAACGGGTGACATCGTGTCTGTGGCCAGTTCGACCGAGGGATTTTCCACCCTCGTCGTTGCGATCCAGGCAGCTGGCCTCGTAGAGACGTTGCAGGGTGAAGGTCCATTCACGGTGTTCGCACCGACCGACGACGCTTTCGCCGCCCTCCCTGAGGGCTTGCTCGAGAAGATGCTCCTCCCGGAGAACGTCGCGGTGTTGACCTCGATCCTCACGTACCACGTGGTTCCTGGCCTGGTGATGTCCGCTGACGTGACCTCCGGCGACGTTGCAACCGTCGAAGGTTCGACCATTGCGATCGCGACCGATGGCGGCGTGACCGTCAATGGTGCGAACGTGACTGCGGTGGACGTCACGGCAAGCAACGGTGTGATCCACGTGATCGATCAGGTGATCGTCCCGCCGACGGTGGATCTGAACAGCCTCTAAACGATCCAGTTATTCGGCTAGGGCCGCCAGTTCGACTGCTTCTTGCTGTTGGCTGGCGGCCTTTGCCTTTCCCGTGGGCAGAAGGATCGGTCCTAGGCTCGCTCGCATGGCGGAACCGATCACGGAGTTCGTTGGTGTCTATGACGCCGACTCCACGATGCTCGGCGAAGTTGGTTACTGGTTGGGTGCGCGTCTTGGAATTCGACATTGTTCCTTGTGTGAAATCACGCACGGGCTCTTCACTGAGCGAAACGATTGGAAGCAGTGCCGTGAATCACTCTCGGTGCCGTTCATCACGTTCCATCGCAACGACGCCCCGATGGATGTGCTCGCCGCTGCCAAGGGCGTGTTTCCTGCGGTCTTTGCACGTCGGACCGATCAGGTCACCCCAGTCCTCGGTCCCACCGACCTCGAGGCTCTCGACGGTTCACCTGAGGCGTTGGCGACTCGATTGAACATGATCGTCTCGTAGTTCGCCGATTGGCACCTTCGGTAACCTGTAAGCGATTCGCCTCCGTAGCTCAGTGGATAGAGCAACGGTTTCCTAAACCGCAGGTCGTAGGTTCGATTCCTACCGGGGGCACCAATGAAACCAGAAATTCTTGCCGAATCGTGCAGAGGTGGCAACAAGCATCGCCTCGCGCATCGATTGTTGGTCGATGGCGCTCATCTTTTCCTGCTGCCTTCCGGACTGTGACTGTCGACCTCGGAGTTTCATCGAATCAGTCCCTCACGGTGAAGTGTGGGAGTCGCGGGCATTCTCTGCCCACAGGGAATTTCACCCAACCCTGCACGAGCATTTCAGTTGTGTGCAACACCTCCCGGTGTTGCGGTTGTCAGGCTTCGGACACTGCGTCGGGCACGCTCTATCGGTCAAACTCGACGTACTCGTCTAATTTCTGGGGATCGCTACAACTAACCTTGCCTTTGCCCACTCGGATTTTTTCGGCGTTCGGCATTTGCAGCAAGATGAGTACCTTCTCCATCATCGACATGTCTTGGTTTTGGCCCACGTTTGTGTCGTAGCAGTACTCGTTTCCATCGGGTGTGACTTGACTGAATTCACGATTCACGAGGCCATCATTAGTCGGAGTGAACGTGTACCGCCCTGGCGCTACTCCGACACCCATCGCGGATTCCCCCATTGAAATCATCTGAATTGATGGGTCAACGGCATCGTTTGCGAAAGCCAGATGCGGACCTTCGCTTTGCATGGGCCCAGAGAGCTGGAAGAACCATGCGCCTTTTGCGGT
>JBJTFU010000183.1:0-3511 GCA_046093585.1 Ilumatobacteraceae bacterium
GTTGGCGATCACCACGCCGCATTCGATCCCATCCGGCATTTCACCCACGCTGTGAACCGAGTCGGGATGTCGGTGCCGCTGTTCTGCGGAAACCTCGACGGCAACGTACCACCCGGACCGCAGGCATTCAGGTCGTGCCGCATTCACCGCCCTTGCCAACGTTCCCGGCCCCGCACCCACCTCCACCACGACGAAGTCACTCGGGCTTCCCAATTTGCGCCACCAGTCGTCGAGAGCGCGTGCCAACACCGCGCCGAACAGTGGCCCCACCTCGGGCGAGGTGATGAAGTCGCCGCGCCTACCCGCCGAACCCACGCGCGAGTAGAAGCCGTGTTCGCCGTAGAGGGCGAGCGACATGAAGTCGCGAAAACTGATCGTGCCGGCGCGCCCGATCGCGCCGCGGATTTCGTCAGCCGCCGAAGGCACCGACGAGTTGAGCCATGTCGGCGAAACGCAGTCCGACGCCCGGCAACACACCGAAGACCAGCGTGGCCACCACCGAAATCGTGAGGGCAAGACCGATCGAAGCGGGATACGCGATTCGCGACGAGTCCATCGGCGTCGGACGCATCCAGATCTCGCGCATCACGTTGCCGTAGTAACCGAAGGCGATCACCGAGTTGACCGCACCCACGATCGCGATGGCATAGCCCCATCCGGATCCACTCGAGAGAACCGCTTGGAACGCCGCGAACTTGGCGATCCATCCACCGAGTGGTGGAATCCCGGCGAGCGACGCAAGGAAGATCGTTGCCATCACACCGAGCCCGGGGGCGTAGGAGAACAACCCTCCCCAACTCGAGATCTCACCGCTTCGCGTCTTGCGCGACACCGCCATGATCACACCGAACATGCCGAGGTTCGTGGCGGCATAGACGATCATGTACAACACGACGGCGCGCAGTGCGTCGTCACCGCTACCGGACTTACCCGCAACGGCCAAGGGCATGAGGACGAAGCCGCCCTGGCTGATCGAGGAGTAAGCGATCATGCGCACGATGTTCGTCTGGCGGAGGGCCAACACATTGCCGACGGTCATCGTCAGTGCGGCGAGCGCCCACATCAGGGGCTGCCACACGTCGCTTGCATTGGGGAAGGCCACGAACAACACGGTGACCAACGCGACGAATCCAGCTGCCTTGGATGCGACTGACAAGAACGCAGTGACGGGCGTGGGAGCACCCTCGTAGGTGTCGGGCGCCCACGTGTGGAAGGGCACTGCCGACACCTTGAACGCAAAACCGATGCTGATGAACACCACGCCGAGCACGTGCGCGGCAGCGAAATCTCCGGCGATGTCGACTCGCGAAGCTATTTCGGTGAGCAACGTCGAATTTGTCACGCCGTAGACGAGCGACATGCCGTACAACATCACTGCAGACGCGAACACGCCGAGCAAGAAGTACTTCACTCCGGCCTCGTTGCTCTTGGTATCCCGCTTGCGCCAGGCAGCCAACATGTAGGCCGGAATCGAGAGGAATTCGAGAGCGACGAAGATCGAGATCAAGTCCCTCGACGAAGCCATCATCACCATGCCGAAGATGCTGGTGAGAAGGAGGAACCAATACTCCCCCTTCCAATACTCACCTTCTTCGATGTGCTGTGCGGAAAGCAACACCACCACATACCCCGCGATCAGGAACACGCCCTTCATCACCAGCGAGAAATCGTCCACCACGTAACGCCCGTCGAACAACACACGACTCGGTGCATCGTGAACGGCGAGGGTGATGATCGGTAGCACTGCGCCGAGCAACGTGAACCCCGCCAACGACGAGAGGATCCACTTCCGTGAATCGTCGAGGAACAGATCCGCGAGGAGCACCACCGTGAGGCCTGCGGCGAGGACGATCTCGGTCGCGAGCGCGTGATAGTCGATGACCGGGGCAGACCACGCTGCGGAGAACAGGGCGAGTTTCGGCACCGAATCAGCCTACGAAGGCGCTCAATGCGCCGTGCACGGCGGGATCGACCACCTTGAACAGCAAGTTCGGTACCACCCCGAGCACGACGATCGCAATCAGCAATGGAGCCCACGCCGTGAGTTCGTACTTGTTCACGTCATGGAAGTGGTGGTCGTCGCCATGTCCCGCAAACTCCGGCTTCGGCTCACCGAAGGCGACGCGTTGGAACAACCACAACAAGTACGCGGCGGCGAGCACCGTACCGAGCGCGGCGATCACCATGAACACGCGATACACCGTCACGTTCAATCCGTCGGCCGGGTTGTAGGCAGCGAGGATCGCCGGGAATTCACCCCAGAAACCGGCAAGGCCCGGTAGTCCGAGCGACGCCATGCTCGAGAATCCGAGGATCCAGCCAAGTCGCGGCATCTGCTTGAGCAGTCCACCGAGTCGATCGATCTCGAGGGTGTGATAACGCTCCTTCACACTTCCCGCCACGAAGAACAACATTCCCGTGATCAGACCGTGGGCCACCATGCCGAACATGGCCGCGTTGGTGCCGAACGACGTGAGCGTCGAGATACCGAGCATCACGAATCCCATGTGCGCGACCGACGAGAACGCGATCAGGCGCTTCATGTCCTGCTGGGCGAGACAGCCCAACGCACCGTAAATGATGCCGATCACCGCCAAGGCTCCGATGTACGGAGCCCACTCGATCGCGGCCTCGGGAAGGGTGGGGATGGCGATGCGCACGAACCCGTAGGTGCCGAGCTTCAGAAGGATCGCCGCGAGGATCACCGAACCCTGCGTCGGCGCCTGCGTGTGGGCGTCCGGCAACCACGTGTGGAATGGGAACATCGGCACCTTCACGGCGAACCCGACGAACATGCCACCGAAGATCCAGATCTGCACGTTCTTGGCGATCGATGCACCGTTCTCCACGAGGTACGGAATCGAGAAGCTCTCCGCGCCCGTCTTGAAGAACAGCGCCAAGAACGCCACGAGCATCAGAGCCGATCCGAACATCGTGTAGAGGAAGAACTTCAACGAGGCGTACTGGCGTTGCTCGCCGCCCCACACGCCGATCATGAAATACATCGGCAACAGCACCACCTCGAAGAACACGAAGAACAAGATCAGGTCTTGGGCGATGAACGTTCCCGCCATTCCCGTCTGCAAGACGAGCATCAGGCTGAAGAACGCCTTCGGATTGCCCGGCGAGGGAACGTGGTCGAGGCTGTAGATCACGACGAGGAACGTGATCACCATCGAGAGGAAGTACAACGGCAGGCTGATTCCATCCACTCCGATGAAGTAGCTGCTCTTGATCACGGGGATCCATGTCGCATCGGCGACGAACTGCATCGCACCCGCATTGCCGAAGTCGAAGCGCGTCAGCGTGAACACACCGACGGCCAGGGTCGCACCGGAGGTGATCAGAGCGATCGCCTTGATCAGACGCTCCTCTGCCTTCGGCACGAACAACATCAAGGCCACGCCGAGCATCGGCAAGAACGTGCCGACACTGAGTAGCCAGTTGTCGTCTCGCAGCATTTCCATCTGGTCGTCCCCTTCGCTTTCCTACGTGTTTACGATCACCAATA
>JBJTFU010000184.1:0-2915 GCA_046093585.1 Ilumatobacteraceae bacterium
CAGCGCTGTCCAGCTCGCTTGGTTCGACGAATCGGGCGGCGTTGTCGAAAGAAACATGTTCGAGACCGTTTGCGGGAATCACGTGCAAGTGCACGTGGGGCACTTCGAATCCCGCGATGATCAGCGCGGCCCGTTGGCAGCCGAATGCCGAGATTTGGGCGTTGCCGATGCGATGGGCGAGGTGAAACAGATGGGTCGTCTGGTCGACCGGAAGGTCGGTCCACCGGTCGACTTCCTGGCGCGGAATGACCAACACGTGGCCAACGTTGATCGGGTTGATCGTCATGATTGCCACCGCCACGTCGTCACGATGAACGAAGGTTCCCGGCAGTTCTCCTGCGATGATCCGTGTGAACACGCTCGGCACGATGCCACACTAGTTGTCGTGACTGCAGCACCTT
Organism: Ilumatobacteraceae bacterium; assembly: GCA_046093585.1. GTDB lineage: Bacteria > Actinomycetota > Acidimicrobiia > Acidimicrobiales > Ilumatobacteraceae > UBA3006. Next base: position 402 of record JBJTFU010000184.1, read on the forward strand.
CTCGAATTGCGACGGTGCCAAACCTGCTGACGGCTCTGCGACTTGCGACCTTGCCCCTGTATCTCGTCCTGCTCTTTTCGTGGGACGATCGGCCGCTCGCAGCGTTGCTGTTGGGCTTTCTCGGGATCACCGATTGGGTGGACGGTTGGGTGGCCCGTCACTTCGACCAGCGAAGCGACTTTGGTGCCGTATTCGATCCCGTGGTCGACCGTCTCCTCTTTCTGGTCGGAACCGGGGCGGCACTGATCGATGGGGCACTGCCGATCTGGTTCGCCGTTGCGGTCCTGGCGCGCGAGTTTCTCGTCGGTGCGACGATGACGCTGGCGACTGGTCTCGGCATGGAGCGTTTTCCGGTGTCGACGCTGGGGAAGCGGTACACCTTCCTCCTCATGGTGTCGATTCCTCTCCTGATCCTCTCGGCGAGCGACCACCCCACGGCAGGCTTCGCACTGGTTTTCGGTTGGTTCTGTGCGGTCCCGGGGCTCGTGCTGAGTTGGGTCACCGCGGCGATGTACGTACCCCGCATTCGAGCCGGGCTCCGTGCTGGGCGCGCCAAGAGGGCACTACGGTAGGCGTCATGTCGTACGTGTTTTGCAACGGATGCGGTCACCGCAACCCTCCGCAGTCGACGTTTTGTTCGTCGTGCGGGAGCGTGCTCGACGGGCCCGACATGCGCACGGTGACGCTTTCCAAGATCGACTCCTTGCAGGATGCTCCCGGCGATCACGACAACGTCTCGGTGACCTTTCAGCAGGGGGGTGCTCCGCGCGCGATCCTCGTCGTTCGCAGCGGTCCGAACGAAGGTGCCCGTTTTTCGCTGACGTCGAGTGATTCCTTCATCGGTCGCCACCCGGATTCGACGATTTGTCTCGACGACGTCACCGTGAGCCGGCGACATGCCCATGTCGAGCGCACCGCCGACTCCGTGGTGCTGAGGGATCTGGGGTCCTTGAACGGCACCTACGTCAACCAGGAGCGGATCGAGGAAGCGGTGCTCGCCCACGGGGATGAGGTGCAGATCGGTCGCTATCGAATGGTCTTTTTCGAGAGCGCGACGTGAGCACAAAGACGTACTTTTCGATCGGCGAGGTGCTCGGGTTGTTGCTCGAGGAATTCCCGGACGTGACGATCTCCAAGATCCGTTTCCTGGAGAGCCAGGGACTCATCGAACCCGAGCGCACTCCGTCGGGGTATCGCAAGTTCAGCCAGGCCGAAGTCGATCGTCTGCGTTTCATCCTGCGCGAGCAGAAGGACAATTACCTGCCCTTGAAGGTGATTCGCACGCGGCTCGACAGCGACACATCGGATGGAATGGTTCGTCCATACGACGACACGAACCCCGGAGCGGTGCGCAATCCTGCGGGTCACCCGGCGGCTCGCGCGGCAGCCATCGTTGGAGCCAAGCGCAAGGGTCGTGCCAAGAAGGACGACACCACGTCGATGAATCGCAAGGAACTCCTTGCCGAATCAAAGGTCGACGAGGACGTCTTGCGAGAGATCGTCAAGTCAGGCCTCGTGACTCCTCGACTGGTCGGAGACCTCGAAATGTACTCACAACTCGATCGTGAGGTGATCGACGCGTGTGCAGCCTTCATCGCCCTCGGCATTGATGTGCGTCACCTGAAGGCCTGGAAGGTGTCGGCTGAACGCGAAATGGCGCTCTTTGAGCAGCGAATCGTGCCGTATTTGCAACAGCGCAACCCGGGGGCGCGCGAAGAGGCCCTCGAGATGCTCGATGAACTTGTCGAGTTGGGGGAGCGGTTGCGGGGGAGCTTTCTCGACGTGCTCTCTCGGCCCTATCACGGCGGGCGCTGACGCCAGGTCCTGAGTAGTCTTGGGCCATGTTGGTCAAGCTGGAACTGGTCGGAGTGCGCCTCGAGGTTCCGTCTCAGTCTCCGGTCATGATGCTGCGCGAAGAGGGAGACTCGGAGCGCGTTCTGCCCATCTACATTGGCGCCCCGGAGGCCTCGGCCATCCACTATGCGCTCGAGGGGATCGTCCCGGATCGACCGCTGACACACGATCTGCTCGTGAACGTGGTTCGGGGTCTTGGTGCAAGCTTTTCCAAGATCGTGATCACCGAGGTCAAGGACCACACTTATTTTGCAGAGCTGCACTTTTCCTTCGCGGGAAGCGACATCGTGATCTCGTCGCGCCCGAGCGACGCGGTCGCCGTGGCCATCCGTACAGAGACGCCGATCTATGCATCCGATGATCTGCTTCGAGAGGTCGCCAAGAGTCCCGTTGTCGCTGCGGTCGACAACGAAGAGGAGATTCTGGACGACTTCCGTGAGTTCATCAACAGCATCAATCCCGAGGATTTCGAGGGATAGGCGAGGGGCATTTTTGGCCGTAGCCTGTGGCCATGGCTCTCGGTTACAGCGGCACTCAGGCCGCAAAGATCGTCGGTATCAGTTATCGCCAGTTGGATTACTGGGCTCGTACGGATCTCATTCGACCGACCGCCGCAGATGCATCGGGGAGCGGATCGCGCCGCATTTATAGCTACCGAGA
>JBJTFU010000185.1:0-3261 GCA_046093585.1 Ilumatobacteraceae bacterium
ATCTTGGTCTCCGTGTTGGAAATGGACGCCGATGCGTCGCCTGTGGTGTGCAAGGGCAACTGTGGCATTCCCAAGTTCGAGGGCACGACCATCACCTATTCGGGGACGCCTGAGCTGATGGCGCGGTATGCGGCGCTGGCCGTCGACGCGGGTGTGCGCATCATCGGCGGGTGCTGTGGCACCTCGCCCGAGCACCTGGCGGCCATGGCCCGGGTGATCGAGCGCCACGTGAGGGGTTCGGCACCCACGGTGGAGACCATCGTCGAGGCCATCGGACCCTTGACGAACAAGGCTCCGAGCGCCGACTCTGGCACGTCGGGTCGCCGCCGTCGCGGGGCCTGAGGGCCGACCCACGCCGCTGAACACTTTAGTAATCAGCCGCGATTCCTGTGCTACCGTTACCCCAACGAGCGAGGGGCTCGCATTCGGACGCAAGTCCGAAACAACACAGGGGGTAAGTGTTCATGGAACAGCACGAGTTGATCTCGGCGGAATTCACCCGTCGACGTTTCATCAAGGGCGCAGGCGCGGCAGCAGTTGCAGTCGGCGTCATGGGTTCGTCGACCGGCGTTGCATCCGCAGCCAAGGTCGCCGCTCCGAAGAAGGGTGGAACGCTCAAGCTGGGCGTGGTCGGTGGCGCAAACGACGTCTTCGACGCGCAGTACATCGTGGCCAAGGCCGACCAGGCCCGCACGCTGTCGACCTTCGAGACGTTGATGACCTTCGACTCGAAGTTCGCACCGCAGACCAAGCACGGTCTTGCCGAGTCCGCAAAGGCGGTGAACCCGTCCAAGTACGTGTTCAAGATCCGCAAGGGCGTCAAGTTCCATGACGGAACCCCGCTCACGTCCGCAGACGTCGTCGCCTCGGTCCAGCGTCTGTTGGACCCGGCACAGAAGACGACCGGTAAGCCGCTGCGCACGTTCCTCAACAACTCGAGCGTGGTCGCCACCGACTCACACACCGTCGAGTTCAACCTGTTGATCCCGAACGTGGACTTCATTGCGGTCATGGCCGGTTACACCTACACGGTCGCCAAGAAGGGCTACGACGGCAAGACCCAGATCGGCACGAGCGCATACAAGCTCGACAGCTACACCCCGGGCCGCGAGAGCACGCACTCGCGCTTCGACGGCTACTGGGACAAGAAGGAGCAGTACCTCGACAAGGTCCAGATCATCGACTTCGCCGACAAGACGGCACTCGTCAATGCACTCGTGGCCAAGCAGATCGACGCCGCCATCGACATTCCGTTCGAGCAGTGGGACACGATCAAGTCGAAGAAGTACCTGACCGCAGTCGAGAACTCGGCCGGTGCGTGGTTGGCGATGTGCATGCGCATCGACATCAAGCCGTTCGACGACAACAATGTGCGTCAGGCCCTCCGACTCATCGTCAACCGCAAGCAGATGGTCAAGCAGGTCTTGAACGGACACGGCAAGATCGGTAACGACCTCTACGGTTACATCGACGAGTTCTACAACGCCAACAACTACAAGCAGCGCGAGCAGGACATTGCCGGCGCTGTCGCATTGTTGAAGAAGTCGGGCTACACGAAGGCCAACCCACTGAGGGTCGAGCTCACGGCTCCGGATGACACCGGCGGTCTCGTGCTCATGATCCAGGCGTTCGCCGAAATGGCCAAGAAGACCGACGGCGTGTGCATCGTCGATGCGAAGGTCATCGACGGTGGAACCTACTGGTCGGCCAAGGGTCAGTACATGAACACCGGCTTCTACACGACCTACTGGTCGCCACGTGCGTACCTCGCGCAGGTCGCAGCGTCGATGGACGTCTACCCCGAGCTCAAGTGGCCGCCCGCAGGCAGCACCTTCCGTGCTGACTACGAAAAGGCAGTCGGAACCAACAACAAGGCGAAGCGCAAGGAGATCGTTGCGCGCATGCAGAAGGAAGAGTTTGAAAAGGGCGGTTACATCATCCCGTTCTTCAACAACTTCGCCGATGCATACTCGTCCAAGTTGAAGGGCGTCGACACCGGCCCAAGCCAGTTGAACATGGGTTACTACGGTCACGGGTTCAAGGGCTGGTACCTGGCCTAAGACTCGGAAGTACCGAGGCAGTCTGGACTGCCGCCCGCTTCGGCGGGCGGCAGTTCCATAACTAGCGAAGTGTGGGGATTTGTGAAGGGATACATTGCGCGCTTCCTCGTGAAGCGCATCGCGCTGGGTTTGGCGACGCTCCTTGTCGTGTCGTTGCTGATCTTCTTGATCACCCAGGCGTTGCCGTCGGATCCGGCTGAGTCGATTCTCGGTCGCGAAGCGACGCCTGAATCACTCGCCGCACTGCGAACCCAGTTCGGCCTCGACAAGCCGATATATGAGCAGTACTTCTCGTGGCTCGGGGGAGTGCTCACGGGCGACCTCGGCGAGTCCTTCGCCACGATGATGCCGGTGAGCGAGCTCATCGGACCGCGAATCGGGGCGTCGTTCTTCCTGCTGCTGCTTGCATCCCTCGGTTCGATTCCCATCTCGATCGTCATCGGTTCCTACGCCGCCCTCAAGCGCGACAAGCGGTTCGACACGACGAGCTCGATGGTGTCGTTGATCCTCGCTGCGCTACCCGAGTTCGTGGTCGGCACCGTGCTCACGGTGCTCTTTGCCACCACCGTGGTGCAGTGGCTGCCCGCGGTCACCTACCTTGCACCAGGCGAACCACCATGGTCGGACATGGCAGGCCTTGCGCTTCCGGTGCTCACGCTCGTGATCTCGGTGACGCCGTACGTCGCGCGCGTGATGCGGGCCGCGATGGTCGAGGTGCTCGAGAGCGACTACATCGAGATGGCTCGCCTCAAGGGCATGGACGAGCGCACCGTGTTGTGGCGGCATGCGATTCCGAACGGCATCGGACCGAGCCTCCAGGTCATCGCCCTGAACCTCGCGTATCTCGCGGGCGGTGTGATCATCGTCGAGCGCCTGTTCAACTATCCGGGTCTCGGCACCGCACTCGCGGACGCAGTTCGCTCGCGTGACATGCCGATCGTGCAGTTCCTCACCCTGGTGATCGCCACCGTCTACGTCGTGACCAACCTGCTCGCCGACATCGGAACCGTGCTCGTCACGCCACGCCTGCGAACGAGGCTCAAGTGAGCGCCGTGGTCTCCGAGCAAGCAACGGTCGAGCGTCCACCGTCGCTCATCGTCCAGGCGCTCAAGTTGCGCCGCACCCAGGTCGGCATCACGATCGCGACCCTGATCGGCTTGATCGCCCTCTTGGGGCCGTTCGTCGCACCGTTCGGATCGAC
>JBJTFU010000186.1:0-8023 GCA_046093585.1 Ilumatobacteraceae bacterium
GGAACCGTTGCCGCGCGGGTTTTGGATCGTCTGGTCCACCGTTGCTCTCGACATGGTCGGTTTTGGCATCGTCGTGCCGATTCTGGGGAGATACGCGGATCGTTTCGGGGCGAGCGGACTCGAGGTGGGGCTGTTGTTCGCTTCGTTCTCGATCGCGGAATTGATCTTCTCGCCGATCCTCGGTCGCTGGTCGGATCGGGTCGGGCGCAAACCGGTTCTCGTCATCTCGCTCTTCGGCAGTGCGCTTGGCAGTCTGATTCTCGCGTTCGCCGGATCACTGCCGGTGTTGTTCTTGGGGCGAATCATCGACGGGGCCTCTGGCGCGAGTGTCGTGGTGGCTCAAGGTGCGGTGTCCGACATGGCGCCGCCACACCAACGAGCACGGGTGATTGGTTTGCTCAGCATGGCGTTCGGCGTCGGGTTCATCGTGGGGCCAGCCATCGGTGGGCTCGCTGCTCTTGGCGGCCCGCACGTGCCGTTCCTACTGGCTGGAATGCTCGCATTGTCGAACGCGATCGCCGCGATCATTCGCCTCCCCGAGACGCGCAACGCAGTGACTCGAGCAGCCACTCGTGTGCGGCTGAAAGGAAAGTGGAAGTCCAAGTTCGTGTTGGTCGCGTTCCTCACCACGTTGCCTTGGTCGGGATTCGAGTCCACGTTCTCGATCTTCGGCAAGGCGCGGTTCGATCTCACTGAAGCATCGACCGCTGGCGTCTTCCTCTTCGTCGGTGTCCTCACCGCGGTGATGCACGGAACGTTGATTGGCCCGCTGTCGAGTCGGTTCGGCTCGGCGCGCCTGCTGCGTGCAGGCCTCGTGTCGATCGCATGCGGACTCCTATTGATGGCGTCGGCGATCACGTGGCTCGTGTTGTTCGTCGCGCTGGCATTCCTCGTGTTCGGCTCCGGACTCGTCAATCCTTCGTTGACGGCTCTCGTCACCAACTCTGCCGACGACGATCGACGTGGCGAAGTACTGGGGGTACAGCAATCCGCAAACGCTCTGGCCCGTACCGTCGGCCCACCACTTGCGGGTCTCACCTTCGACTTGGTGGGCGTGGGAGCACAGTTTGCGCTCGGTGCGTTGGTCGTCTTGATCGCCGCATTCGTGGCGTTGACGCGGATCGATGAACGCTGAGGTTCGCGACGGCGAATTGAAGATGGGCTACCAGCCTGCACTCGATGGCTTGCGGGCGCTCAGTGTGATTGCGGTGATCCTCTATCACGCCGACGTGTCGTGGTTGCCGGGTGGTTTCCTCGGTGTCGAGGTGTTCTTCGTCGTGAGTGGCTTCCTGATCACGTCGTTGATGCTGGAGGAGCGAGCGGCGAAAGGGCGAGGGAACCTGCGCACGTTCTGGATACGCCGTGCGCGTCGGTTGTTGCCGGCGTTGTTCGTGGTGCTCGTGGCCACGGCGATTGCTGTGGCCACCTTCGCCACGGACTCTGCTCCCGATTTTCGTCGAGACGTCGTTCCGGCGTTGTCGTACGTGTCGAACTGGTGGCAGATCTGGTTCGTCGAGACGCCCTATTTCGCTGCGAGCGACCTCCCCGTGTTGCGGCACCTGTGGTCACTTGCGGTGGAGGAGCAGTGGTACCTGGTCTGGCCGCTCGTCTTCGTGGTGTTGGTCAAGTTTCCTCGTCATCTCGCGGCGACGATCACCGCACTCTTCGGTGCCGGTGCTGTCGTGGCCACGGCACTGCTGTGGCTTCCCGACTCCGAATCGCGCACCAACTTCCTCTACTTGAGCACGCCCACTCGGGCGAGTGGCCTGTTGCTGGGTGCAGCACTCGCGTTGGGGTGGCGCCGAGATGGGTCGGTGCGGAGATGGCTGACCGTGACGCTCGACGTCGCCGCACTCGTCTGCTTCCTCGCTCTCGGCTCAGCCGCAACGACGGTGCACGTGAACGACGAATCGCTGTATCGCGGGTGGTTGGCAGCGACGTCGGTGATCAGTGTGATCTTGATCGTCGTCGCCGTGCGTCCATCGCGGAGCGTGGTGCGCACGGTGCTCGGCTCACTCCCGTTCGCCTCGATCGGTCGTCGTTCGTACGGTCTGTATCTGTGGCATTGGCCCATCTTCGTGGTCGGAGATGCGCGCGAGGACACCACCAATCTGGTCGTGTGTTCCGTCGTCACGGTGATGATCAACGAGGTTTGTTTCCGCCTGATCGAACAACCTGCGCGCAAGGGGGTGATTGGCAGATGGTGGCAATCACGACAAGACTGGTCCACCGTGCGCAAGGCAGGTCAACTCGTCGTTGGTATGGCCGTGATCGCTGGCGTGACCGTCGTCGGCGTGCGAGTGAACACGATCGAAGCGCGCGACCTCTCCGTGGACACCTCGAATGAAGAGGTGGTGTTCGAGCTCACGTCTCCCTCCACGACCAAGCCTGCAACCACCGAGACCACCGTGGCGACGACACGGACCACGTTGCCCAAGTTGCCGCGCAGAGTGGTGATCGTGGGCGATTCGCAGGCCCACTCGCTGTACGTGAATCGACCGTCTGGAATCGAGAAGACGTTCCAATTGGCCAATGGCGCACTCGATGGGTGCGGCGTGTTCGAGCGTGGTGTTGGGATCGGCGGGAAGACCGGCGGATTCCGTCGTGACTTCGGCAATTGCGAAGGCTTCGACAAGAAGTGGGCTGCATCGGCCACCAAGGCGAAAGCCGAAGTGGCACTGGTCGTGCTGGGTGCGTGGGAGGTGCTCGATCTGCGGATCGGCAACGTCGTGTACAACCTCGGTACGGACTCGACCGATGCGCTCTTCACGCGTCAACTGAGCAAGGGTGTGCTGGCCTTGCGCAAGACGGGGGCATCGGTGGCGGTGTTGGAGGTGCCGTGTATGCGACCGATCGAGTCTTCGGGTGGTCCCGTACCGCCGTTGCCGCAGCGACGCGACGATGCACGAACCGGTCACCTCAACGAGTTGCTGCGTGAGTTCGCGGCTCCGGAGAACGACGGCGTGTACTTCGTGGAGGGCCCGAATGAGTGGTGTCAAAACATGAAGATCTCCACCAGCGCCTCGTACCGTTGGGATGGCGTGCACGTGTACAAGCCGGGGGCGAAGCTGATCTTCGAGTCGGTAGCCTCGGCGCTCCTCCAGATTCCCGTGAACAAATGATCCATTCAGCATGATCCTCGGCAAACACGAACTCACGGTCGACGAACTCTGGGCGTGGCTGTCGGCGCCGACGAAGGTGTCGCTACACGACGACGCTGTTGCTGCCCTGCGGAGGAATCAGCGCGAGGCGGAGGAGGCCGTCCGCAGTGGTGCCGCCTATGGACGCACCACCGGAGTAGGGGCCAACCGCGACGTGCAGGCCAACAATGACGATGGCGATCACGGCATGCGACTCGTTCGATCGCACGCTGCAGGCGCGGGTGACGATCTCGGAGAAGAGGTGGCGCGAGCGATGATGCTCGTGCGCGCCAACCAGTTATCGCGCCCTGGTTCGGGGATTACGCCGTCGATCGTGGAGTCGCACGTGCGGGCACTGAACGACTGGCGAACGCCGATCGTTCGCATGCACGGCGCGGTGGGCACCGGCGAGATCACAGTGCTCGGCGAACTTGCCCTGTGTCTGACGGGGGAGCAGCCGTGGCGAGACGGGATGAAACACGACTACGGAGTTCGCTTTGGCGCGAATGATGCACTCGCGTTCATGTCCTCGAGTGCCGTCACCGTTGCAAATGCGGCACTCGCGCTACGCGACGTGGAGCAACTCGCCAAGGCGTCCCTCGTGGTGGCCGCGCTCACGGCTCTGCCCGTTCGAGCCAACAAGCAGCAATGGTCGGAGGTTGCGGGTGGGGTGCGACCATCTCCGGGAGTGGCGATCACTGCTGAGGTGATGCGGAACCTGATCGACGACTCGCAATACGAGAGCGCGCGAACGCAGGATCCATTCGGCTGGCGTCCGATCCCGTACATCTTCGGTCCATTGCTCGACGCGATCGCCGTGTTGCGCAAGGAAGTGAACAATTGCATCAACTATCCCGTGGAGAATCCTCGTTTCGTCGACGGTGGCGTGTGGCACCACGGTGGATTCCATCTCACGAGCCTCGCGCTACGACTCGATCATCTACGTCTGGCGCTGACGCAATGGATCACCACGTCGCTCGCACGGATGGTCAAGTTGAACGATCCGGCATACACGGGGCAGCAACGTTTTCTCGCAAATGGTCCTGCCGGATCATCGGGAGTGATGGTGCTCGAGTACACGGCTGCTTCCGCACTCGAGTCGCTCCGCTTGAAGGCAGATCCCGTGACACGGCACACCACGGTCGTCTCCATCGGCACCGAGGATCACGCTCCATTCGCCACACAGTCGGTGTTCCAAACCCGTGAAGCCACCGCCGCGGCACGGGTCGTGGTGGCCTGCGAATTGGTCACGGCCGTGCGTGCCGCCCGGCATGCGGTGGGCGCCACCCCGGGGACCGGACTGAAGGCCATCCTCGAGGCCTGCGCCACGCTGCCCACTGAGACTGCCGACCGCGCTCTGATGGGGGACGTCCAGATCGCCCAATCGTTGCTGGGTCCGCTCGCTCGGTTCTTCGACGCCCGATTCTGAGGCGAGGTTGACGCCCCAGTAACTTCGGCGCATGGCCGAATTCTCGCTGCAACTCTCCGACGACCAAATCCAAATTCGCGACTGGATTCACCAGTTCGCTGCAGACGTGGTGCGCCCTGCCGCACACGAGTGGGACGAAAAAGAAGAGTTCCCCTGGCCGATCGTGCAAGAGGCGGCGAAGATCGGTTTGTACGGTCTCGACTTCATGATGAACGCGATGGGTGACAACTCGGGACTGACGCTTCCCGTGGCGATCGAAGAGTTGTTCTGGGGAGATGCAGGTATCGGTCTCGCCATCATGGGCTCGGGTTTGGCAGCGGCAGGAATCGTCGGCAACGGAACGCCGGAGCAGATCATGGAGTGGGTGCCGCAGTGTTACGGCACTGCCGACGACGTGAAGATCGGTGCCTTCTGCGTGAGCGAACCCGATGCAGGTTCGGATGTCTCCAGTCTGCGTACTCGTGCGGTCTACGACGAGGCGACGGACGAGTGGGTGCTCAATGGGACGAAAGCATGGATCACCAATGGCGGTATCGCCAACGTTCACGTAGTCGTTGCCGCGGTCGATCCCGAGTTGAAGGGACGTGGTCAGGCTTCATTCATCGTTCCGCCCGGCACGAAGGGCTTGAGCCAAGGTCAGAAGTACATGAAGCACGGCATTCGTGCGAGCCACACTGCAGAAGTGGTGTTGGAGGACGTCCGCATTCCGGGTCGTTGTCTGCTCGGCGGCAAGGAGAAGCTCGACGCGAAACTTGCGCGTGCCCGCGAGATGGGTTCGTCGGGCCAGAAGCAGCCGGCCATGGCGACTTTCGAAGCCACTCGTCCCGCCGTTGGTGCTCAGGCGCTCGGTGTCGCCAGAGCCGCCTACGAATACGCGCTCGACTACGCCAAGGAGCGCAAGGCGTTCGGCAAGCCGATCATCATGCACCAGGCGATTGCGTTCAAGTTGGCCAACATGGTCACGCAGATCGATGCGGCACGTTTGCTGATTTGGCGTGCAGCCTGGCTGGCGAAGAACGGTGGCTACAAGAACGCCGAGGGTTCACAGAGCAAGTACTACGCATCAGAAATGTCGGTGAAGGTCACCGAGGAAGCGATCCAGATCCTCGGTGGCTACGGCTACACCCGCGAGTATCCGGTGGAGCGCTGGCACCGTGACGCGAAGATCCACACGATCTTCGAGGGCACGAGCGAGATTCAGCAGCTGGTGATCGCGCGTGCGATCTCCGGCCTGCGCGTCGAGTAGGGCGTAAATACGCGGTTCTAGGGGTGTTTCAGGCGCGGCTACCGTTGGGCCATGACACGTCGATTCGTCCCATTCCTGTTACTCGTTGCATCGATCGTTGGAGTTCCAACTGGAGTCGAAGCATCGGCAGCGACATGTAAACAGATTCTTGCCAAGTACCCGACTGGTGTGGTCAAGACGAAAGCGCAAGCGAGTCGACTTGTTGGCGCAGGTCTCGCGAGACCAGTCATCAATGCGAAGGTGTACGCCGCAGCTCGCAAGTTGGACCGAGTCAACAGTGGAATGCTGTGCATCGTTGAGGCCAACAAGAAGGTCTTCGCCAAGGGTTCAGCCGCTCCGGCGTCAACGAGCGTCACTGACGCGCTCGTTGCCCCTCTTCCCGCTGTGTCCGCTGCTGGAGCGAGTGCGATCGAAGCGGCGAGGGGAACGTGTCTCGTGGCAATGCGCGACGGCAAGATCATCGGCGAGTGGTATTGGGGAGGCAGAACTCCGTCGACGAGAACCATCGGCTATTCCACCTCGAAACCTTTGACTGCCGCCGTGGTGGGCGTCGCCGAGAAGATGGGACTGTTGAGACTCGATCAGTCGGTTGCCGACTTCGTTCCTGAGTGGCGAGGCACACCGAAGGCGGCCATCACGATTCGCCACTTGATGACCCACACGTCGGGTCTCTCCACGGCCGGCCTGAACCTCGCACAGGCTCTCACTACTGCTGCTGGTAACTCGACTTCGGTCGCGGTTGGTCTGCCACTCGGTACCGCACCCGGAACCACGTTCAACTACGACCCCTCGTCGTTCATCATGCAAGTGCTGATCCGCGTGATCGAGGGGGCTACTGGCGAGAAGTTCGTGACGTTCGCGGAGAAGTTCATTCTCCGACCAGTGGGAATGGCGAGTAGCTCCTACTTGGGCGACGATCCGACGACGGGCAACCAGACGGGCGACCCGTGGCTGGCCGGGGGTTTGCAGACGACATGCCGAGATCTCGCTCGGTTGGGCCAACTCTTCCATCTCCAGGGCAAGTGGGAAGGCAAGCAGATCTTCACTCCGGAATACGCCGCTCAGGCAAACGCTGCTCAAGTGGCCACACCTGGGTATCCACACACCGCGTACGGATTGTTGATCTCGCACCTACAGGGAGGGCTCGGACACGGTGGCTTCTGCGGACAGTGGATGCAAACCTTGGCGTCGGGCGTCACCATCGCGGCAATGAGCACCACCACCTCTTTGCTCGAATCCACCACGCCTCTGTGTGCTCCTCAGCGTTCAGCTGCACTGGTGTCGGCCGTCATCGCAGCAACCCACCGCAGCCTGTGAGGCGGTGCCTCAGCGTTAGCGCTGAGACGAGGCGACCAGCCGCTTGTAAGTGTGGTGATCCGTACCCGTTACTTTCGGAGGCATCACTCTCGTGCCTCTTGGATCATGGGGTCAGTCATTGATCCTTGGTTGGTAGCAAAAAGGTAGCAAACTGGTAGTATCACCTCATGAAACTGAGCGTGAGCCTTCCTGATGAGGAGTGCGAATACCTCGACAAATGTGTGGATGATGGCGAGTATCCCTCGCGTTCTGCGGTGCTTCTCAGGGCTCTACGACTATTGCGGAGCGCAGATCTCGGCGCCATGTACGCCGAGGCATTCACCGAGTGGAGAGAGAGTGATGAGGGCACTGACTGGGACTCAGTGGACACATCGGCTGACTGATGCTGCGCGGTGAGATCCGACTGGTCAACCTCGACCCAGTGGTCGGAAGCGAGGCAGCCAAGTTGCGGCCTGCGGTCATCGTTAGTAACGACGCATTGAACGCCACCACGATGTCACTCGAGCGGGGAGTGGTGACCGTTGTTCCGATTACGTCGAATGTGAAGAAGGTCTACCCATTCCAGGTTCATCTCCCGCGAGAGTCGAGCGGATTACGAAGAGAGTCGAAAGCGCAGGCCGAGCAGATTCGCGCAGTGTCGATCGCCCGCATCGGAGATCGAGTCGGTCGCCTCAGTGCCGATGCGCAAGAGCAACTGAACGTTGCTCTTCGGCTTCATCTCGCGTTGTAGCCGCGATCGAAGAGCAAATTGCACTCAGCGTTCGTCGCGGGCTGCGATGAACGCCGCCACGCACTTGTCGATGTCGCCAATCGAGTGCGTCGCGCAGATCTGTACGCGGATCCGTGCCTTGCCAAGCGGTACCACGGGGTACGAGAACGCCACGACGTAGA
>JBJTFU010000187.1:0-2535 GCA_046093585.1 Ilumatobacteraceae bacterium
CCACAAGGCTGTGATGGCTCGACGTCATTGCAGCGCCGGCGCTCGTCCAGTCGCCGCTTTGCAGTGCCGCGCTCGAAGTGGGGATCGCACTCGCCCTCGGGGCGAACGGTGGCCCAGTCGATCTCGCCGAGATGTGCCGAAGCGCAGAACACCTGGCGACGGGCGTGCCGACGGGAATCATGGACCAGTTGTGCATCGCGTCGACGAAAGAGGGGCACGCCACGCTCATCGACTGCCATTCGAAGAACGTCACCCACGTTCCGATTTCCGAGGAGGTCGACGTGGTGGTTCGTTTCGTCGCTCACCGAACCCTCGAAGGCTCCGAATACTCCGAGCGGGTGGCCGAGTGTGCGCGCGCAGAGAGCGAGATCGGGCCACTCAGGCAGGCGACCGAGGACGACGTGGTCCACCTCGCCGATGAGGTGGTGCGCAAGCGTGCTCGGCACGTCGTTACGGAGAATGCGCGTGTCCTGTCGTTCGTCGCGGCACTGCAAAGCGGCGACTGGACGAGCGCCGGCGCTGCAATGACGTCGAGCCATCACAGCCTTGTGGTCGACTTCGGTGTTTCGACCAGCCAGATGGACGAGGCAGTGCGCGAGACGATGCTCATCCCTGGGGTGTTCGGCTGCCGAATGACGGGCGGCGGTTTCGGCGGGTGCATCGTCACCCACTGTCGGCCCGGTGCCGAGGTTCCGGGTTGGCGAGTCAGGCCTGCTGCCGGCGCGTCGGTGTCGAACGTCGCGACGAGATGAGGTACGCGAACTCGTAGCGACCAGGTGCCACCCGATACTGCTCCAACGTGTCGGGACCACAACTGGCGGTTCCCACCCCACGATGCGCCACGTCGAGGTGCACGGTGAGCGCGTCGCGCCGCGGGACCAGCCCTTGCTCCACGGCTTCGTAGAGATCCTCCGGAGTGTGGAAGAGCGCCGACATGTGCAACGGTCGACCCACGGCGGTCACCCGAATCACCTCGTCGGTCGCCGAATCGACTCCGGCATGGAACTCCATCCATCGGCAATTCGTCCGCAACCCGTGCTCTTGGGGAACGAGGTACGGCAGTTCATCAGGGTGCGCTTCCCACACCGAGGTGATCGCCGAGCTCCTGCGATCCGGGTAACACTCGTGTGGTCCGTCCCCGAACCATCGCAGTCGTTCGAATCCGACCGGCAGAGCGAATCGAATGCCCAATCGAGGCAGATCCGCCAATGCCCGCGGCACGGTGACGACATGTCGGTGCAGCACCGACCCATCGTCACGATGCTCGACAAAGTGGCGGTGGTTGACCAGATCCTCTGGATCGCGCGAATCGATCCCCTGCTCCAACCATCGCTGCAACGACTTGCCGAACATCGGCCACAGACGCGGAGCCAACTTCATGCCGTCGTTGTCGGTGGGTGCGCGCCACAACGTGAGACGCGGCGAGATCTCGCCGGCACTGGCCGTACAGGTCGCCGCGTCCGTAGGTACTGGCCGCCTCGATCGAGTCGGTGTGAGTGCAAGGCAATCCCACGCCACCACGTGCCCCTTGTCGCACCACGCCGATGCCTTTCGCGCCCGCCATCGAACGACGAGATGTGCTTCACCTTGCGTCGGCACCGGGCACGGAAGCGGGACGACGCGTTCTCGTCCGGCAGCGACGTCCAGTCTCAGCATCCCCGACTTGGTGGGAACACCTTCCACCGTCATCGTCCACTCACCCACCAGGTCGGCGAGATCCGTGAAGTGTCGGCGATTGCTCACGACCAACCGACGCTTGACGCCCGTCCCCTTCATCGTCACCGCGACGGGTCGGTGCACCCAGGCAAGTTCGCGCATTGCGGGATGTGGGGTGAGGTCCGCATGCATCAAACCGTCGGCGACGAAGTTGGCGTCGTTCGGCACGTCACCGAATTGACCCCCGTAGGCCAAGCGTGTCCGTCCATCGGGCAGGCGCTGGCGAAGGGCGTGGTCCTTCCACTCCCAGACGAATCCACCCTGCAGACCAGGCACCGTCTCGAATGCCTTCACGTAGTCGGCCAGCGAGCCGTTCGAGTTGCCCATGGCATGGCTGAACTCGCACATGATCAGCGGTCGATCGCCTTTGCCCGACTTTCCGTACGCGATGACGGCGTCGATCGGCGAATACATCGGACACACCACGTCCGTTGCGTCGCGCCCACCGTCCACCCAATCGGTGTGGAAGATCGCCGGCTCGTAGTGCAACGGTCGCGAAGGATCGTTCGACCGCACCCATGCAGCGAGCGAGTCGTGGATCGGGCCGTAACCAGCCTCGTTGCCGAGCGACCACATGATCACACTCGGGTGGTTGCGATCGCGTTGCACCATGCGTGACACACGGGCGAGCCACGATGCGTGCCAACGTGTGTCCTTCCACAAACTCGTGTTGAACGCATGGGCTTCGGCGTTCGCCTCGTCCACCACGTAGAGGCCGAGCTCGTCACACAGATCCAAGAGTCGCGGGTCGTTCGGGTAGTGCGCACATCGAACGGCGTTCACGTTGTGCCGCTTCATCGCCATGAGGTCGGCCCGCAT
>JBJTFU010000188.1:0-7262 GCA_046093585.1 Ilumatobacteraceae bacterium
TTCCTCGTGCTTGTCGATCATCGTGTCCTTGTTGCCCGTCCAATCGGTCTGCAACAACGCCGCGCGTACCACTCGTCCCATCGTCGGTCTCCCCCTCGAGAACTCGTACCTGCCGTTTGTAGACCTCTCAGGCTACTTGGCGACCCCATTGGGTGAAAGTGTCGGAATCGATGCCTTCGGTACAGTTCATGAGGTGCCCGAAGGTCGTGCGTCCGGTGCTACGAGATGGGCCCTCACCGCGGCCGCAGGGCTCACGATTATTGCTGGTGGAGTGACCTTGGTCGTGCGAGGCGAATCGCTCACCACCCGCGGCGATGCCGAGTTCACGGCTCAGCAACAGGCCCTCCGGCAAGCCTTCGGTGTCTTTCCCGATGGTTCACAGTCCGGCTCTGACTCCAGTGGTTCTGCAACAGGTCGCGCGTCGATCGCGCTTCTCAAGATCCCGGCAATCGACCTCGACGTCGTCGTCGTCGACTACTACCAATACGCAGACTTGGAGACCGCCGTAGGACGCATGCGAAACAGCGCCCAGATCGGCACCAC
The DNA here is from genome assembly GCA_046093585.1 of Ilumatobacteraceae bacterium. Lineage (GTDB taxonomy): Bacteria > Actinomycetota > Acidimicrobiia > Acidimicrobiales > Ilumatobacteraceae > UBA3006. The sequence continues at coordinate 544 of JBJTFU010000188.1, forward strand.
CGGCTCGGCGGTCATCGTCGGGCATAGAACCGGTTTCGGCAGCCCGTTCCGTGAACTCGACGAAGTCGCCATCGGTGACGTCCTAGTCGTGACGCAACGTGACGGCACGACCCTCGAGTTCAGTGTCGTTCGAAACGACGTCGTCGCACCGTCGATCGACCTGTCGAAATATGACAGCGACGAGGACCTTCCGCAGATCATCCTGGTGACGTGCCACCCGGAGTTCTCGACCGATCAGCGAATCGTTATCGTCGCCGAGTTGCGCGAAGGCGCAGCGGAATCAGCATGAAGAACATGCCGAACGCGATCATGTACCAACCGACCAATTGACTGGTCGACCAGCGCTCGACTCCGGTCACCGGCAGTGAGTCTGCAACGACGCTGAAGTTCTTCACGTCAACTCGGAGGAAGACGACTTCCGAGGTTGCACCATCGGTCAGGGTCAACACGAGATCGACGGTGCCCGATTCAGGCACGCTCTGGGACTCAACAACAAACTCGATCGGTGGAGTCGGGACGTCTGGGCCTGGCCCACTCGTCGTCGGCACGACGACGGTCGTCGTCGAGGCACCAGGAGCAGTCGTTGAGGTGGAAGACGAGCCAGGAGTCGTCGTCGTCGAGGCACCAGGAGCAGTCGTTGAGGTAGAAGACGAGCCAGGAGTCGTCGTGGTGGTCGATGAAGCGCCAGGCACAGTCGTGGTGTCGTCGTAGAGGATGAGCCGGGCGTCGTCGTGGTCGTGGTCGACGACGTTGAGGACGCTCCCGGTGTCGTCGTCGTAGTCGTGGACGACGCGGTCGATCCAGGGATGGTCGTCGTGGTGGTCGTTGTCGTGGTCGACGACGTTGAGGCCGTACCGATGGTCGTCGTTGATGACGTGGATGCACGTGGAGCGGTCGTCGTTGGTTGAATCGTCGTCGTCGCCGAACAGAATGGCGCCGCCCAGTTGATCGTCGTCGTGGTCGTCAGGAAGGCTGCCGTCGTAGTCGTCGCAAGCGCGGTCGTCGAGGTCGACACTGGCTCGAGTTCGGCTTCGCCGACGCAGATGATGATGTGACTGATGGACTTGTCACCAATTGTTCCGCCACCCTGGCCACCCGGGTCAGAGATCCCGTTCTTGTTCACGTCTGCAAAGACACCGCTACCGGGTTCTGGCGCATAGAACAACGAATTGACCTGATAGTTCGGGTCGGTCGTCGTCAACGAGCCTGCCTTGACAATCACCGACGAATACGGCAAACCGGCGTAACGAGAATCTGGCGGGCTTGGCGGATTCGGTAGGACGTAGACGTAGTCACGGTCACCAAATGGCTCGAGCTTCCAACAGAAGAGCCCATATCCCTCGTTCATCCAGGTGATCGGCTTGTTGTAGTCCACGCCACTCGACTTGACCGTCACCTTCACGTTCGGATCAGTACTCTCCACGCCCGTCAACGACACCGCGGGCCCAGAATCCGGTGCAGCAATCTTGATGGTTCCCGAATTTGGATCGTCAGGCAGAGAATTGGAAGTGACCTTCAGTCCTTCAGTCAACGACGGCGACTCATCGAAATTGTTGAGTTCGTCTTCGTCGAGGCATGGAATCGTCGTCGTGGTGGTGGTCGTCGATGAGCTCGGATCCCCCGGGCAGCCACTCGCGGGCGCCGGAACGATGTCGTTCACGTGGTCGTCATGTTCACCGAGGTCGCTCCGGTTGATGAGCAGGCGCGAATACCTGCCACCACCAAGCGCGTGGCATATCGCGACTTTTCCTCGTGGCAAGGTCGTCGTCGTTGATGGCTCAGATTGTCGTTCCACCCTCGACGGACAGCCGTCGGCAGGTGCCGGGATGATGTCGCCCTCGTGGTCGCCGTGGCCGTTCAAACCATTTCGATCGACCGTGATCTGCACGTAGATCCCTGCCCCGGTTGCGTGACAAATCGAGATCTTCCCTGGCGGCACGGTCGTACGCGGAACGGTGGTCGTGACGGCGATGCCACTCGGACATCCACTCGCGGGAGCCGGGATGATGTCCCCCTCGTGGTCACCGTGGCCGTTCAAACCACTGCGATCAACCGTGATTTCCACGAAGAATCCAGCCGACGTTGCGTGACAAATCGTAATCCTGCCTCGCTCGGTGGTGTTCGTCGTCGACGGTCTCACCGTCGTCGGCGTTCCAGGCAAGGTCGAAGTGGTCGTCACTGCATTGATGGCAAGCTGACGCAGCGAGTAAGGACAACCATCTGCGGGAGCGGGGATGATGTCGTCAATGTGGTCACCGTGGCCGTTCAAACCACTGCGATCGACGTTGATCTGCACGAAGGTTCCAGCCGCCGTGGCATGGCAGATCGAGATCTTGCCCGGAGGCACCGTCGTGCGTGGGACTTCGGTGGTTGATGTTGACGTCGTCGTGCCTCGGATCGAGGCTGGGTCAGCCGTCGTCGTTCCCGTCATCGCAATCGTGGTCGTCGTCGCGCCAGGCGCTCCGGGGCATCCTCCGGCCGGAGCAGGAATGATGTCTCCAGCGTGGTTGCCGTGGCCACTCAACCCGTTTCGATCTACCGTGATCTGGACGTAGCGACCAGCTCCAGTCGAGTGACAGATGGTGATTCGGCGCGGATTGAATACGGTCGTGGTGGTCGAGGGAGTTGTCGTAGACGTTGCAGTTGCAACGGCAGGTTGGGTCGTCGACGTCGTAGTTGTTGTCGTTCCACCACCACTGGGTGCGGCAGTTGTCGTCGGCGAAGTCGACGTAATGGTGAATGAAATCGCTGACGAGGAGGCTGCGGCATGCGAACCGTTGGCAGCGATTGATGCAGTAATAGTGCAAGTTCCTGCACTGACAAACGTCACCTCCCCACTTGATGAATTAATCGTGCAAACCGACGTTGTCGAACTCGAGTACGACTTAGACCCACCTCCGGCAGAAGCCGTCGAGGTAATTGTCGGCTCCGGATCATCAATGTCGTAAGTCGACGTGTAAGAACTTGCATCGATCGTCAGTGTTCGTGAATTCGTCGTGATGGTGAACGTTCTGGTCGACGACGTGGCCGTTGCATAGCCGGCATTGGCATCGATCGTGGCCGAAAGCGAACACGACCCCGTGTCAACAAAATCGACGACTCCGCTCGATGAGTTGATCGTACACACCGAAGTAGTCGAACTCGAATACGTAATCGAACCACTTCCCGCCGTCGGCGTGGCTGTCATTGTCGGTGGAGTTGCGCTCAATTGATATGGGCCGCTGTCACCGCTCAACGAAAGCGTTCGACTAGTGGCTGAAATCGTGAAGGAGATAGGCGTTGCATTAGCCGATGCATACGTTCCACCAGACGAAATCGACGCCGCGATCGTGCACGTGCCAGCATCAACGAACGCGACAAGTCCAGACGATGAGTTGATCGTGCACACCGAAGTCGTCGAACTCGAATATGACTTGGTTCCATCCCCGACACCAGCGGACGGCGTCGACGTAATCGTCGGCTTTGTGGCGACACTAAACGCGTAAGGGCTACCCGCATACGACGAGGCGTTGATCGTGAGCGTCCGCGACGTCAGAGCCGCGGCACTCACACTGAACGTTCGTACTGATGACGTCGCACTCGCGTAGCCCAAGTTTGCCGAAATTGTGGCCGTTATCGAACAGTCACCAGCGGCAACCCATGCCACCAGCCCGCTTGAAGAATTGACGGTGCACACCGAAGTAGTCGAACTTGAATAGCTGATCGTCCCCGCCCCCGCTGAAGGAGTCGCAGCCATCGTTGGGGCTGTATCAGTAAGGAGGTACGGACCGTTATCGCCGCTAAGGCTAAGTGTCCTCGACAACGCGGAGATCGTAAAGCTTGCCGAGCTAGACGTTGCAGACGTATACCCCCCGGCCTCGGTGATGGATGCCGTTATCGTGCAAGTTCCGGCGTCCACGAACGTCACGAGTCCCGATGACGAATTGATCGTGCATACGGACGTGGTTGAACTTGAATACGACTTCGTTCCACTTCCATCGCCCGCCGATGCAGTCGACGTGATCGTCGGTTTCGTTCCTACATTGAACGCATAGGGGCTACCCGCATATGACGATGAATTGATCGACAATGTGCGTGAAGTCGGCGTTGTGACGGTGACCGTGATCGTTGCTGACGATGCGGCTGAGTAGGTGCCGTCTCCGGCATCGTCAGCTCGAATCTTGCACGATCCCGTATTGGACGAATCCGCCGTCAAAGTCGAACCCGAAATCGAACAGTAGAGGGTTCCTGATTCGATGACATACGTCGTAGACCCAGGTGTACCTGCAGACACTGTCGTGCTCAAAGTCGTCGTCTGACCGGTCGCAATGGTTGAAGAAGCAGCGGTAACGGTGACCGTTCTCAAGGTCTTGCCAGTCGTAAACGACAGGATGTCTCCGTAGTACGTACCCAGGGTGTCGGCCGACCCGATTTCACCGATGACTCGGTAGTAGTACGTCGTGTTCGACACAAGGCCACTCAATGAAGCGGTGGCATTGATCGTGCCTGTTGCCGCACTGCCACCTGAAACCGTGGTCCCAAGTGCAGTAGTCGTACCGTATTCGAACTTGGGTGTCGTTGAGGTCGATCCAGCCGTAATTGTTCCGCTCAACGTCGCCGAATTCGAGCCGATTGCAGTCGGGCTATTCGTCTTGATGGAGATAGCGCCGACTGACGTTGCAACGTTCCCACTGGTCCAACCTCCAGCGGGCATAACGGCAGCATCTTCATTTGCGCTCTGTTCGTTCAGGTCAGTCGCGATTTCGGAATCGGTTGCTCCTGCGGCCTTGGAAATCTCATAGAACCGCAACGCTGACATTCGGACGCACTTTGATGCGTTTGTTCCACCTGACAACATGAATGACTTTCCGCCAGTCGTTGAAGATCCACTCCAATTCATCGCGGCAGACGCCTGTCCCGACCCGTCACTCCAGAACAAGTCCCCATCTGAGTCGTTCCCAGGGATGATGTCTCCCCATGCATCTCCATTTGCAAGCCCTGAGTTCCAAATCCTGTTCGCTGCTGGTGAAGCTGGCTTGTGATTGCTATGGCCGTTGATTCCACCTTGGGCGACGGTGATCAATCGATAGGGATTCGTCGTGCTTCGCGTTCGATGGCAAAGAGTGACTCGTGGTTGCGCCGCATAGGCGGGCTCGGCTGAGGACAGCACGACTACACCGCTCGTTGCGACGAGCGTCGAAAACGCAAACACAACGGCCGACAAAGGTCGGTGGAGAAAAATTTTCCTTATGAAGTCAGTCTAAAACTTTTCACCGACCTTTGTGCGCAAGAGTCTGGGATCGCTAATGGCGATTCTCGGGCTGGATTTAGCGGGTTTGTGACCGAGAAGGCAAGAAACGTAAGGCAAAGAGCGATCCAGCGAGCGCCGTCCCGGCAGCCACGAAACATGCCGTGTGAAATCCGTGCATGAAAGCATCGCTCACGGCCTGCGTGAGTGCCTGGACGGCTTCGGGCGTCGGAGCCATCTGGGCGACGGCATATCCCGCACCCGCCGATTCTTTGGCGAGCTCGACGGCTTCTTGCGGCATGCCGAAATCCTTGATGAGTTCACCGAGTCGTGGTCCATAGAGGCTCGCAAAGACCGAGCCGACGATGGCGACGCCGAGGGTTCCGCCGACTTCACGACTGACGTCGTTCACTGCTGATCCAACTCCGGCCTTCTCGCGTGGCAACTCCCCCATCACCGCATCCGTTGCAGGTGAGGTGACGAGTGCAAGACCATTGGCGAGGAACAACATGCTGATGATGATCGGACCGAAGTAGGCCGCATCTGCTCCTTGAAAGCCGATGATGGTCAGACCGATCGACATGTTGAGGAGACCGAGCGCGACCACTCGCTTCGTGCCGAACTTCAATGCGGCGCGCGCAGCGAGTGGTGCGGTGACACCAGCACCGACGGCAAAGGGCAACGTGTGCACTCCTGATTCGAGCGTCGAGTATCCGCGGACGAATTGAAAGTATTGCGTCACGAGGAACGTGAAACCGAACAGCACGAAGAAGGCGATGCCGATCGACGACGTCGCAGCGGAAAGTCGTGCGTTGCGAAACACTCGCACGTCGAGGAGTGGCTCGTTCGTCGATCGTTCGCGTTTGATGAAGAGTGCGAACAACACGACGGTGATTGCAAACGACACCAATGTCTCGGTGCTCGTCCATCCGCGATGTGGTCCTTCAATCACGGTGTAGACGAGGAGACCAACGGCTGCAATCGACAGACCAAGTCCGGGGAAGTCGAGACGGTGTGGATTCGGATCCTTCGACGTCGGGAGATAGATCGCACCGAGGACGAGCGCGATGATCGTGATCGGCACGTTGATGAGGAACACCGATCCCCAGTAGAAGTGCTCGAGGAGGAATCCACCAGCGACCGGACCGAAGGCGACGGCCATTCCCGAAATTGCCGACCACACGCCGATGGCCTTCGCACGCTCGACGGGATCGCGAAAGACGTCAATGAGGATTGCGAGCGTCGCTGGAAACACCGCTGCTGCGCCGATGCCCATCGCGCCGCGAGCGAGGATCAACTGACCCGTCGTGTTGGCAAACGAGGCCCATACCGAGCAAGCGGCGAATGCGACGAGACCGATCTGGATGGCACCCTTGCGACCGAATCGATCACCGAGACCACCGAATGCGAGGAGGAGGCACGCGAACACGAGGGCATACGAGTCGACGATCCACTGCAGTCCGCTCGTGGATGCGCCAAGTTCACGCGACAG
>JBJTFU010000189.1:0-5553 GCA_046093585.1 Ilumatobacteraceae bacterium
ATCATGAGGAAGTCGGCTCGTCGTCGCCGGACGGTGCGGCTTCTCCGATCCTCGAGCACCTCCTCGAATCCTTCGTCAACAAAGCGGGCGGTTCGCGGGGGTCCTACCTGGCCGGTGTGGGTCGCTCGCATCTGCTGTCGATGGACAACAGCCACGGAGTGCACCCGAATCATCCGGAGAAGCACGACCTCGACAATGCTCCGACGATCGGTGCAGGGGTCGCGGTGAAGATCAACGTCAACCAGCGCTACGCGACGTCCACTCGTTCGCTTCCAATCGTGCAGGATGCCGCCATGCGCGCGGGCATCACATTGCAGCGCTTCTCCTCCCGCAACGACATCGGCTGCGGATCGACGATCGGACCGATCGCTGCGACGAGACTGGGAATCGACACGGTGGACGTCGGCGTTCCCCAATGGTCGATGCACTCGATCCGCGAGTTGGCACATTCGAGCGACGTCGAGTCACTGGCCAAAATCGCCGTTTCCTATTTGAGTCGCTGAACCACCCGACGGTTTGCCTCGTCGTACAGCGACTGCAGTTCGCCCTGCAGTCGCCCCGTCAAGAGGGCCATGTCCTCGCGCGTCTGTCGACCGCTCGAGGCGTATCCGATCGGTCGACCGATCACCCCCGTGCACCGCAACCTGCCGATCCTCTTCAGAACGAGGGAAAACGACACTTCCGTTCCAGCGATCGCCACGGGGACGACCTGCACTCCTGCCTTCGCAGCGACGAAGGCCGCGCCGTCGAACAGTTCGGCGATCACCGGACCGTGGTGACGTGTACCTTCCGGAAACAACACCAGCGGTTCACCGTTCCGCAGAACCCCGATGCAACGCTTCAACGCCTCCAGATCGGCAGAACCGCGCGTCACGGGGAAACCTCCGAGAGCGCTGAGGAAACGACCGAAGATCGGAACTTTCCATAGCGAGTCCTTGCCCATGAATCTGACTCGACGCGACGTCACCCCCGCCGCCACGGGAATGTCGAGCAATGAACGGTGCGTGGGGGCGACGATGAAGGGTCCCGTGCGCGGAACGTGTTCGAGGCCGATGAACTCGACGCGCAGCAGGACGCGTGCAAGGAACAGGACGAGCCCCTTGATCGTCCGATAGAACGCGCGCGCGGCCAACCCCGATCCGGCAAGTTTGGACGAGACCTCAGCCACAGCGTTCCTCGAAGAGCACTACCAACTCGTGCACCACCTCGTCGATGGAGAGACCCGTCGTGTCGATCACGACGGCATCGTCGGCGGGTCTCAATGGACCATCCTCACGAGACATGTCCCGCTGATCTCGCTCCGTGATCGCAGCCTCGACCACATCCAGTTCGCCACCGGACTGCTCGACTCGACGCCTCGCCCGTTCGTGGGAACTGGCCGTCAGAAACACCTTGAGACATGCATCCGGAAAGACGACGGTGGCGATGTCCCGACCCTCGACCACGCCCCCGCCGATGCGGCTGGCCCACTCCCGTTGCAGTTCCCTCAATCGCTGACGGACACCGGGCAACGACGCCACCACGCTCACGCCGGCGGTCACTTCAGGTGTTCGGATCCTGGTGGTCACGTCCCGATCGTTGACCGTAACCGTCGTCTTGCCCACGAAGATACGAGACTCGTCGAGCAGTGCCGACATCGTCGCGTCATCGGCCGTGTCCACACCAGAGTCCTGCGCCACGACGGTGATCGCCCGGTACATCGCGCCCGTGTCGAGATACATCAGTCCGATCCTCTGCGCCAACAATCGAGCGATCGTGGACTTGCCTGCTCCCGCTGGTCCGTCGATGGCGACGATGCGCACGCCGACTACCAACTGGTGTCGCGCGGTCGACCCTCTTCGTACCCGGAAGAGCTCTGCACCCCGACGATGGCGCGTTGATGGAGATCCGTGAGCGACGACGCACCCGAATACGTGCACGCCGAACGAACACCCGCGACGATCTGATCGAGGATGTCCTCCACGCTCGGTCGCTGCGGGTCGAGATACATCCGAGACGTGCTGATGCCCTCCTCGAACAACTCCTTGCGAGCGCGCTCGATCGCGCTCTCCTGACGTGTCCGATTGCGGACCGCTCGGTTGGAGGCCATACCGAAGCTCTCCTTGTAGAGACGTCCGTCAGGATCACGCAAGGTGTCCGCGGCCGATTCATAGGTCCCGGCCAGCAGCGAGCCGAACATCACGTTGGCCGCACCAGCGGCGATACCCAAGGCGACGTCGCGCGGGTAACGCACACCACCATCGGCCCAGACCTGCTTGCCGAGTGAACGCGCCTCCTCGGCGCAGTCGAGTACGGCAGAAAACTGGGGGCGTCCCACCCCCGTCATCATTCGAGTGGTGCACATCGCACCCGGTCCGACACCGACCTTGACGATGTCGGCTCCGGCAGAGATCAGGTCACGCGTACCGACGGGTGTCACGACGTTGCCGGCCACCAGTTTGACGGCGCCACTGACGGCCTTCACTTGCTCCACCGCCTCCAGCATCTTGCGTTGGTGACCGTGCGCAGTGTCGACGACCACCACGTCCACTCCCATTTCCACGAGGGCCTTGGCCCGGCGTGCAGGATCGGCGTTGATGCCCACCGCCACGCCGATCATCAAACGGCCTTGTCGATCGACGGCCGGCTTGTAGATCGCACTTCGCAGGGCACCCTTGCGGGTCATGCAACCCACGACCACACCGTCGCCATCGACGACCGGGGCGAAACTCAGCCGCGACTCGTTCATCACGTCGTGAATCTCCTGAACCGACAGTTCGTGCGAAATGGTGATCACCTCGCGATTCATCACGTTGTGGAGCTGTGTGAAACGGTCGAAACCGGCCCCATCGTGCTCCGTGAAGACACCGCGGGGCCTTCCCTCATCGTCAAGGATCAGCACTGCACCGTGGGAACGTTTGTGCAGGAGGCTCAGTGCCTCGCCGATCGTGCCCTCGGCATTCATGATGATCGGAGTGTCGAAGATGGTGTGTCGCGACTTGACGAACTTCACCACCTGTTCAACGACGTCGACCGGAATGTCTTGGGGCAGGACGACCAGTCCACCGCGTCGCGCGACCGTCTCCGCCATTCGTCGCCCCGCGATCGCCGTCATGTTGGAAACGACCACGGGAATGGTGGTTCCGACGCCGTCACTCGTCGACAAGTCCACCTTCATTCGAGACTCGACGTCCGAGAGCGACGGAACCAGGAACACGTCGTTGTAGGTGAGATCGAAGTCGGGCGCGTCACGTAGAAACTTCATGGCTCGACCTCCCCCTCGGGACAACAAATTCTAGCCCCGTTGGACGAGGAGCCATGGCTAACCTGCGACCGATGTCCGACAACGAGTGCCGAATGATGGGTGCCGACGACGATGATGCAGTGACGCGGACCGTCGAGGTGCTCGGCAACGACGGCATCGTGGCGCTGCCCACGGAGACCGTGTACGGCCTTGGCGGATCCATCGCTTCAAACCGAGCGATCGACCGCATCTATGCGGTCAAGGGCCGTCCGCGGAGTCATCCGCTGATCCTCCACATCGCAGACGTGAGCGAGCTGCATGGTTACGTGGGGGAACTCTCGGGCGACGCTCTGACGTGTGCAAACGCGTGCTGGCCCGGACCATTCACGATGCTCGTCCGACGGAACGACCACGTTCCCGATCACGTCGTCGGAGACTCCGAGCACGTCGCCCTACGGATACCGGCCAACCACTTCACTCGCGAAGTCATCCGTGGTCTGGGAAGTCCGGTGGCGGCACCCTCCGCGAATCTCTTCGGACGTGTCAGCCCCACCACGGCACGACATGTGTGTAGGGATCTCGGGACGGAGGTCGACCTCATCGTCGATGGCGGTCCGTGCAGCATTGGAGTGGAATCCACGATCATCGATTTCACCGGCGATCGGGCGCGCCTCGTCAGGCCGGGCGGATTGCCCGTCGAGGACATCGGTCGCGTGCTGGGATATGAGATCGAATCGAGTCCCGGTCTGGTGAAGGCTCCCGGAACACTCCCCGTCCACTATCAGCCGCAGGCACGCGTGATCGTGGCCGAGAACGACGGAGACGCAGATCGAGTCGTCGAAGAACATCGACGAGCAGGTCGACACGTCGTGCGGCTCGTACACGCGGACTCTGCACCGTTGCTGGCGTCGACTCTCTACGCGCAGTTGCGTCAAGCCGACGATGCCGGGGCTGATCTGATCGTCGCGGAACTGCCGAGCACCGCAGGACTGGGTCTTGCGATCAGGGACCGACTGATGCGCGCTGCCGCTCACTGACCGTCGCTCGCGCTTGACAGCGCCACATGACGTCCATCGTGGTGATCACCACGCCCATGCTGATGGCGATGTGAACCGCGACCAACTGCGCGGGAACTCCACTGAAATACTGCAGATATCCCACGAACATCTGTGCGAGGAACATCCCGAGCATGATCTCGATCGATCGACGGAGCGTGCGCCACTCGGTGAACGCCTTCCAGATTCCATAGAGCAGGAGGATCGCGGTGAACCATGCGAGGACACCATGCACCTGCACCGTCGACCGTAGGTCGAGGTCGAAACGTGGCGCATTTTCGTCGCCTGCGTGAGGGCCCGTTGCGGTGACCATCGTCCCCGCGACGATCGTCGCGATGGTGGAGGTCATCAACGCTCCGGCCCACTTCGACGAGCCTCGAGGTCGGCTCTCTTCGGTCTCACGTCCTGACGCGCGTCTCGCTTCGTTCAGCAGCAAACGAGATGTCGCAACCAGGATGACCGAGACAAGGAAATGGATCATGTTGCTCGAGGGGTGGAGACCGGTGAGGACCACGATCCCTCCGATCACGACTTGGGCGAGCACACCGATCACGAGACCAACGGACAAGATCACCAAGCGCCTACTCCGCGGTCTCATCAGGAGCGAGGTGCCAAGAGCAAGTACGACTGACAGGGCGACGAGGCCGGTGAAGAGTCGATTCACCTGTTCGATCGCGGCGTGACCCGACGACACGTCGATGAACCGCTCCTCATTGCACTCGGGCCAGTCCACACATCCCAGACCTGAGCCGGTCAAGCGCACCACGGAACCCGTGATGACGATCGCCACGAGCATGACGAGGGCGAACCTGGCGATCCAGACGTAACGGCTCGGGGTCACCACCACGGCTGAGCACCGTAGTTCTCGCCCTCCCCGCGGGCCCCGTCATCCCCACAGCGGGTGTTCAAACGTGCCAATTGGGCCCGCATCGCCACTCTGCGTGGTGACATCCACATTTTTGGTGACTTTCCTCTCACGAGGACCCGTTCCCCGGCCGATCCCTTCAGCGGATCTCACACCAAGTCAGGGAGCACGTCATGAAGTCAGCATTGCGCAAGGCAGTCCTCGCCGGAGTCATCTCCTGCGTCGGTCTCCAGTTTGTCGTCGAGTCGGCGTCCGCGGCCACGGTCCAGACCGCGCAGCCGCAGCTGCCCCGTCTGGGCGATCCCAGCCCCGACGTGACTCGCCTGCAGCAGGCGATCGTTGCTCGCGGCTTCACCCTGCGCGGCGGCATCACCGGCAGCTTCAACGAAGCCACGCGCACCGCCTTGCGT
>JBJTFU010000190.1:0-3612 GCA_046093585.1 Ilumatobacteraceae bacterium
GAATCCCACCCCCTCCGCCATGGCCAACGACGTCGAACGCGATGCAATGCAGGTTGCTTTGGACCTCGCGCGCGAGGCTTCAGAGGCAGGAGAGGTTCCGGTGGGAGCCGTCGTCGTGCGTGACGGTCGTGTGATCGCGGCTCGTCGGAACGAGCGCGAGGTGACCAACGATCCGACAGCCCATGCCGAAGTGTTGGCATTGCGAGACGCGGCATCGATCGTTGGCTCGTGGAACTTGAGTGGCTGCACGCTCGTCGTGACGCTTGAGCCGTGTCCGATGTGTGCCGGGGCGATCCTCAACTCGCGTCTATCTCGACTGGTGTTCGGAGCTGCTGACCCGAAGGCAGGCGCAACCGGCACGCTCTACAACTTGATGTCCGATCCTCGACTGAACCACGACGTCGACGTCGAGCACGGGTGTTGTGCGGAAGAGTCGCGTGAGTTGCTGACACGATTCTTCGCCGACAAACGCTGACGTGAGAAACGCCCGATAGCCTTCCCAAACGGAAGGGTGCCAGAGCGGACGAATGGAACGGTCTCGAAAACCGTCAGGGGTGCAAGCCTCTCGGGGGTTCAAATCCCCCCCCTTCCGCCACACGGCCTCCTAGGAGCGCCGCGCGAGTCGGTAGCGGATCGTGTGTCGCAGGATCTGGAGCCCGTACTTCACGCTGTTGACGTGTGAGATCTCCTCGCCGTAGAAGGTGGGGATCTCAATCTCACGGATGCGTTGGTCAGTTGCGACCATTTGCAGGATGATCTGGGTGTCGAAGTCGAACTCATTGGAGTTGGACTCGAGGTCGACCGCAGCGAGGGACGAGACCCGATAGGCGCGATAGCCAGAATGCCACTCGGAGAGGCTCGTCCCCACGAGCCAGTTCTGAAGGGTGGTGAGGAAGATGTTCCCGACGTATTTATAGAGCGGCATGCCGCCCTTTCTGGCCTGAAAGCGATTCAACATCCGTGAGCCGAAGACCACGTCGGCATGTCCTTCGACGATCGGTGCCGCCATCCGGGGTAGTTCCTCCGGTGCATATTGGCCGTCGCCATGGAGCAGGATCACGATGTCGATTCCGTGCTCGATTGCCCATGAGTAGCCGAACTTCTGGTTCCCGCCATATCCGCGGTTGATGGGGTGGGTGACGACGGTGATCGGGAGTCGTGACTGCACCATGTAGTTGGTCACGACCGCAGTCGTTTCATCGGTGCTTGCGTCGTCACACACCAAGACCGTCGAGATCTCAGGAATGAACGATTCGGGGATCCGATCGAGGACGGTCTCCAGGGTGTCTTGGGCGTTGTAGGCAACGACGAGAACGGCGATCGTTGGTTTCTTCATCAGTCCCACGCCACGTTGATGTCGTCAGCGCATCGACCGACGTCGTAGACGGTGCCAATGGGATCCTCATGGAGAATCGGTGCAGAAGTCGGTCGATTGTCCTGCACCTGAAAGTCGTTGTAGTAGATCGCATAACGACGTTCACACGACGTTGGCCATGGAGTGTTCACTTGCCATGGTGTGAAAATTGGCCACGAGTCGGCGCTCAAGAACAACATCTGTGGGGCGTTGCTGTACAAGGCGCTGTCGTCGGGGAGCGAGCGAACGTACACGTGGAGATCGAGGTTCCTGCTTACCGCGTTCGAAAGGTGTCGCTGCTCGGTCCCGAAGTTCAGTGCATCACGAACGGTGACGGCTGCGTGCACGGACGTGAGTGCGACGGTTGCAACGACTGCTACTCGAGCGACGTGTCTTCGTGGCAGCACCAGGCGTTCGATGTTCAGCGCAACGACTATGACCAACGACGGAAGTACCGGCATCATCATCCGAGTGTCGAGCCGACCAAGTTCAAAGTGCACGAATCGGTAGGCGGAAAAGACCGAGTAGCCGACGATGATGCCGACATTTGCCAGAACCACGAGCTCGCGAGTCGTCGGCGCAAGGCGGGTCCGCTTCGCGTCTCGGACCATGAAGAGGAGCGTCACAACGAGTGCGCTCGCGACCACGAGGGCTCCAATCTGTGCCGCAACCGGATAGTTGGTGACGCGTTGGTAGATGACCGAATCGAAAGGTTGTCCGCTGACGAACGATCCATATGTGCCGAATGCATGCGTGAGTGTCTCCCAGAATGAGCCACCACCAGGCTGACGTGCGCCGGTCAGCGTCCCATCGATACGTCTGTTGCGCATCAACCACCACACCATCGGCACGAGTGACACCCCAAGTGTGACGAGGTGCGCAACAATCGCCTTTGCCCACCGCGTGTTCCGGGTATCAATCAACACTGCGACGATGACGATCGGGGCGATGAAGATGGGACCGACGAAGCGTAGGAAAAAGAGCGCGACAGAAAGAATTCCGAGCACGACAAGTCGCGCGGGGTGGGTGAACCAGAGGGCAACGACGAGGGCGACCATCAGTGTGGCGACGAACGGTGGTTCACTCCAGGCCATCGAGGTTTGCCAGACCATCGTCGGGGTGACGGCGAAGAAGAGGGCTCCGATCGCTGCAGTTGGCATCGAGGCACATCTTTTGAGGACGACGTAGAGGCACGCCGTTGCGATCATCATTGAGGCGACATTGATAACGAGAAGAGTGAGGTTCGTCGGGGCGTTGACAAACTCGCCAAGTGCAATCAGGGCCGGATATCCCGGTGGGCGCACGGTCATCGGCGCACCAGAGACGTCGAGGGAGCCCTTGAGTTTTGCCATGCTGCGACCGGCAGCGACGTAATCGGTCGAATCCCAGCTCCAGCTGACCCCCGTCCAGTTGGCGACGACGACCACGAGACCGGATAGCACCGTTGCACCAGTGCCGACTCGCTCGACACGTCGCACTTGCTCGATCAACGACACTCCATGAGATTACTTCTGTCGCTCAATGATCAGTTTGGTGGCGTTGTTGTTGATGTTGCCACCTGACAGCCTGTAGTCGTGCTGCAGGTCCAAGGACTCACCGTCGAGGTCGGAGGAAAGACCGTCGTCGACGACGCGTCCTTCGTCGTTGCTGCACGCGACAAGATCGGCATCGTCGGTCGAAACGGAGCCGGTAAGACCAGCCTGTTCAAGGTGCTCGGTGGGGCGGAGGAACCGACGTCGGGTTCGATCGTGCGCAAGGGCGAGTTCGGCTACCTCCCGCAGGATCCAAAGATCCCCGGTTCACATGAAACGGTGAGCGCCATTTCACACGTGTTGTCGGGGCGCCAGATCGACGAGCAGTTGACGAGGATCGAAAAGTTGCGCATCCAGATGGAGGAGTCGTCGACGGCGGCCAACATCGCCAAGTTTTCGAAGGCCGAGGACGAGTTCGCGATGAAGGGTGGATACGCGGCGGAAAGTGAGGCCCGCGCGATTGCGGCAGGTCTCGGACTGAAAGCCGATCGACTGGCTCTTCCTTTGCACGTGCTATCCGGCGGCGAGCGTCGCCGCGTGGAGCTCGCCCGCATTCTCTTTGCCGGGAGCGACACGCTGCTTCTGGATGAACCAACGAACCACCTCGACGTGGATGCAAAGACGTGGCTGCTTGAGTTCTTGCGAAACTATCGAGGCGGACTGCTCGTGATCAGCCACGATCTCGAGTTGTTGGACGAGGCAATCACGAGGGTGCTGCACCTGGAC
>JBJTFU010000191.1:0-3298 GCA_046093585.1 Ilumatobacteraceae bacterium
GTCGAAGCATCGTCCGCTCGCTCGTCCTCGTTCCGCTCGTTGCAGCCACGTCGAGGGTGCGCACGTCGAGCGACGCGAATGCGCCCTCGGCAGACATCGTGAGGAAGGGCACCGCGACGAAGGCCTGGGCGAGGACGACGCCGAGCGCGGAGAACGTGAACTGGAGACCAAACAGGTCATACAGCGGCTCGCCGACCACGCCATCGGTGCGACCGAAGGCCGCAAGCAACGCCACCCCTGCGACCACGGGCGGCACGACGAGCGGAACGAGGACGAGCGAGCGGACGATGCTTCGACCGCGCCAGCGTCCACGCGCCAGCGTCCACGCGAGCGGGATTCCGACCACCGCGGCGACGACCGCGGCGACGACCGACGTGACGACGGACAGCCACAGTGCACTGCGCACCTCGGCCCTCGACACGAGGGACCAGAACGACCTCCACTCCACCTTCTTGACGAGCCCGACGAATGGCACGACGAGGAGCCCGACACCCACTGCTGCGAGCACGACGAGCGTGCGCGGCGCGCGATCGACGGCACGTGACGACGTCATGGTGTCACAAAGCCCCACGTCGCGAGAATCGCCCGCGCCCGTGCAGTGTTGACGAAGGCGACGAATGCCGCAGCCGTCGATGCGTTCTTCGAATCTTTGACCACGGCGATCGGATACGACGCGGTCACGTTCGCCGACCCGGGAATCGGCACCCCGGTCACCGACGATGCACTTGCCCGCACGTCGGTGACGTAGACGAGTCCGGCCTGTGCGTCGCCGGAGGCGACCTGGGTGACCACGGATCGCACGTCGGTGCCACGGGTGATGCTCGACTCAGGAATCGACACCCCAGCCCGACCGAGCACCGTCTTGGCATAGGAGCCGCACGGTGCGCTGGCCACGCACATCGCAACGACACCCACACGCCGCAAATCGGCCACCGCGGAGACCTTGAGCGGATTCCCCTTCTTCACCGCGATCATCATCGAGTTGCGGGCAAAGACCGCCGGAGCCGAACCGACGAGACCCGACGACACGAGGCGGTCCATCGTCGCACGGTCGGCGAATGCCGCGACGTCGACCGGCGCCCCTGATGCGATCTGTGCAACGAGCGTTCCGGAGGAACCGAAGTTGAAACGAACCTTCACCGAGGGATGCTGCGCACGAAACGCCTTCCCGATCTCGGTGAATGCATCCCGCAGTGACGCAGCAGCCGACACCGTGATCGTGCCGCGAACCTCGCCTTGGGCGTGTGCTCGACCCGACACCCATGGCGTGACGAGCAACAGACACACAACGACTCCACGTCGCGCGCGTCGACGCCGTGTCACGCGCATTTGTCGCCCTTCGACCATCGTCGCCTCTCGTCAGCACTTTCTGTAGTTGACGCGAGTTATAATAGTCACAATGCGACTAAATGACACCCTGATCGACCACGTGGTGCTCGCATTGATCGCCGAGTCCCCGCAGCATGGCTTTGCGATCGCCCGCACGCTCGCCAACGACCCCGAGTTGTCGGTCGCGGTGACCATCTCTCGCCCCCTCGTCTATCGATCCATCGACACCCTCTCTGCCAGCGGACTCATCTGCCCGCACCGAACCGAGCCCGGCACGCGGGGAACCCGCAGGGTCGTGTATCGCATCACGCCCCGCGGCACCCGAGCCAACGATGCGTGGCTCGATGCGATCGTCGACACCCCACGCGACGCGCGAGTGGACCTCGTCACGAAGTTCATCCTGCGCACGCGCCGCGGCCTCACCAATCGCGGTCTCGCCAAGCGCCAAATGAAACACTTCGCGCCCTTGTCCACCAAACTGTCGTCGACCGACAGCTCTGGACTCGTGGCCATGTGGCGCCAGGAGACCCTCGATGCCACGATGCGTGCACTCGCCCGGATCGCCGGCTGAATCGGGGCACCAGTGCGACCGCTAGTGTCGCGAGCATGACTCCACTCGACCTCGTTCGTCAGGCCTGCCCGATTATCAACGACACCGGCTGGGCGTACTACTTCACGCCCGAGACCCAGGGCAAGGGTGCAGAACTCGGTCTCAAGGGTCCAATGTTCTACTTCGCCGGTCGCGGTGGCGTGCTCGGCGACTGCGACGCCGACGTCGTGACCGCGGCGTTCGGATACTTCAACCCCGCGGTGATTCGCCGGGCATGGGAATCTGCAACGTCGATTCGTCCGGCACGGGAAATCGGTCGCGCACACTTCGAGTGTTGCGCCGATCTCGGCCGCCAGAAGCTCGGCGGGGTTGCGAACCTCACCGCTTTCGTCGAAGCGGCGGACGCGGTGAACCGAGCCGCCGAGCCGGATGGGCTCGCGCTCTATGCCGCCTTCAAGGCCGAGCCACTCGCACAGGACCTCGCAGGTCGGGCCATGCAACTCGTTGCGGTGTTGCGCGAATTCCGAGGAAGCGCACACCTCATCGCCGTGCGCGCAAGCGGGCTCACCACCAAGCAGGCTCACTTTTCCAAGCGACCGAACGACGTCGCGATGTTTGGCTGGACTCCGGAAGACGCTCCCGTGCTCGACGACGACGTCGCGAACAAGATGAAGGCCGCCGAGGATCTCACGGACCAGATCGTGCTTCCCGCATTTTCGGTGCTCGACGACGCCGGAGCACGTGCCCTGCTCGACGGAGCGCGGGCGATCAAGGCGGCCGTCTCCTCGTAAACCCGAAGACGAGCGGGTCGAACAAGTAGTTTCTTTCCTCGTGCGTCAAAACCGTCTCCTCGCCGGGACGGCCTTCACCTTCCTCGCCGCCCTCGGCTTTTCCATCGTCCCCGCAATCGCCAAGTCGGCCTACGAAAACGGCGCCAACGCACTCGGCGTGATGACCGTTCGCTTCTCCATCGCCACGTCTCTGCTCCTCGTCGCACGACTGCTCTTCGGGCGCAACGAAGCGTGGCCCACCCCACGGCGGACGGTGGAGCTGCTCCTCATCGGAGCGGTCGGCATCACGGCCGTCTCGCTCACCTACTTCATCGCCATCGACGACATCGACACGAGCCTCGCCATCGTGCTGTGGTACGTCTACCCGGTGTTCGTCGTCGCAATCTCCTGGGTCCTGTTCAGGAGTCGACCCAGGCGCAACGTGTTCATCGCGCTTCCGTTCACCCTCGCCGGCATCGCCATCACCGCTGGACAGCTGTCTGGTGGCACTGGCGGGGCGATCACCCTCGTCATGGTCTCCTCGCTTCTTTTTTCCTTCTACATCCTCGGCCTCGACAGGGCGAGGAAGGGAGTCGGGCTGATCACCAACGTGACGGTGCTCTCGATCGGCACCGCCATCGGCTACTGG
>JBJTFU010000192.1:0-2617 GCA_046093585.1 Ilumatobacteraceae bacterium
TGAGCTCGCAACGTGACACCGAGCGAGCAGACATCAACAAGGAAAAGTGGGAGCTCGAGAACCTCCCCGACCGTGAACTTGCAGAATTGACGGCGATCTTCGAACACAAGGGACTGCGCCACGACCTCGCCAAGCAAGTCGCCACTGAGTTGACCGAACGCGATGCCCTCGCCATCCACCTCGCCGAGGAACTCGGAATCACCGAGCACTCCGCCGACAAGCACGTCGAAGCCGCCGTGTCGTCAGCAGGCGCGTTCAGCGTCGGCTCAGCAATCCCCCTCGTCGCCATGTGGCTTGCGTCGGAGAGCCTCCGCTATAGCGCCACGATCGGAATCGTCGTTGCGGGTCTCGCCGCGCTCGGCTTCGCTGGCGCGAAGTTCGGCGGTGCAAAACCTCGCCGACCGATCGCACGCGTGGTGATTGGCGGAATGGTGGCGATGGCGATCACGATCGCGGTGGGCAACCTCTTCGGCGCAGCAATCGCCTAGCGCGACGCGTGTGCGGTACGCACCGCACGCAACTCATCCAGCAGTTCTCGTGAACTTGCGACGAGTGGCGCTCGTTTCTCGGCATATTCGGTGACGACGAGGTCGCGGGACTGGAATTCCTCGACGACGACACCGGCCTCCTGACACACGAGCAGGCTCGCGAGGTAGTCCCAGACGCCGTGGCTGTTAAAGTCGATCCAGCCATCGAGTGCGCCAGTGGCGACTAGACAGATGTCGAGAGCCGCCGCCCCGAGGGCACGAAACTGGCCCCAGCCCGGTCGGAAACTGGGCAAACCTGAGATGCCGATCACCGAGTCGCGCAGGGTGTTGCGCTCTGAGACCTGCAGTCTGATGCCGTTGTGGAACGCACCACCCCCGCGGGTCGCCCAGTAACGGTCGCGACCACTCGCCTGGTTCACCACGAGCGATGCGCGCATGCCGTGGTCGTCGAGTGCGCACAGCGCGGTGGCATACCAGGGGACGCGCTTGCTCGCGTTCGTGGACCCATCCAGCGGGTCCATCACCACCATCAATCCCCCGAGCACACGATCGCCGGTGATTTGGCTCTCCTCGCTCAACACCGCGCAACCTGCGCCGTGCAGGACGGCAAGCGCCGCTGCGTCAGCAGCCAGGTCGACTGCATATTGCGTCGCGCGCACCCCTGACAGCGACCAGTCGGTGTTGGCCTGCAAAACACCGGCGACGGCGTCTGCGGTCCGATGCAAGACGTCGAGGATCGCTTCGTCGCTCGACGATTGGTTGACGTGCATCGACGCTCAGCGCTCGTCGCGAACGAACGGCGTGCCGAGCGCCTTCGGAGCGCCGAGCAGGTTGCGGCTGCCCGGCTGGCTGAGGGCAATCAGTGCGATCAGTGTGGCGAGATACGGGAGCATCTGCATGAACGCCGACGGCACGATGGTGATCTGCTCGGCCTGCAAGGTGAACGGCAACTGCAGCGTGAAGCCGAAGAGCACCGCACCAAAGATGACGCGGATGGGACGCCAGCCGGCGAACACGACGAGGGCAAGTGCGATCCAGCCGAGTCCGTTCGTGGTGGCCGCCTGGTGCCACGCCGCACTTTGGGCGAGCATCAGCCAACTGCCTCCGAGGCCGACGAGGAGCCCACCGAAGAGCGTGTAGCGGATGCGAATCGATGCGACCGAGAGCCCCTGAGCGTCCACCGTTGCGGGATCGTCACCAGTGGCTCGCAACTCGAGACCTGGACGGGTGCGGAACAGGTATGCAGACGAGGCCACGGCGATTGCGAGCGTGGCATAGGTGACGATGTCTTGACCGAACAGGACGGGCCCGACGAGCGGAATGTCGGAGAGCACCCCCAGGTCGAGTGGTTTGATCACCGTGGTCACCGGCTTGCCCTCGACCGGTTTGCCGTGGAAGTTGGCGAGACCGGTGCCGAAGATGACGAGTGCGAGACCCGCGACGATCTGGTTCGCTCGGAACACGACCGACAGCGACGCGTGAATCCCCGCCATCAGTGCCCCGACGAACGAGCCAACTGCGAGTCCGAGCCAGATCGAGCCCGACGAGTCCGCGGCGAGGAAGGAGCTCACGGCCGACGTGAGCAGGATGCCCTCGATACCGAGGTTCAACACGCCCGAGCGTTCGGTGAAGAGTGCGCCGAGGGCGGCCAGGATGAGGGTCGTGGCAATCGCGAGCGAGTCGCCCGTCATCAGCACCCAGATGTTGTCGTTCACGTCGCCACCTGCACCTTCACGAGCCTGATGCGATATCGGCGGAAGGCCTCTCCGCCGAGTGCAAACAGGAGGATCGCTCCCTGCAGCATCACGCCGATGTGGATCGGGGTGTCAGTCGAGATCTGGAGCTTTTCCCCGCCGACGCGCAGACCGGAGAACAAGATGCCGCTCACGACGATTGCTGCGAGGTTGTTGCGTGCGAGTGCCGCGATCACGATGCCTGCATAGCCGTAACCCAGGTTCACGATGCTCGGTTCGATCTTGCCGTAGGGACCGACGATGAGCAGTGCCCCACCAAGACCGGCGAGCGCGCCAGAGATCAGCATCACCGACATCGTCGTGCGCTTGGCACTGATGCCGGCGTAGTGGGCCGCCCTCGGCGAGTCGGCGATCACCTTGATGCGGTAGCCGAAC
>JBJTFU010000193.1:0-2618 GCA_046093585.1 Ilumatobacteraceae bacterium
GGACATGCGGGTGTATCACTTCGGCCACTACGAGCCGACGACGCTCACCCGGCTCGCGGCCCGACACGGCGCGTGCGAGACCGAACTCGCCGCGATGCTGCGCGAGCGCTTGTTCGTGGACCTCTCCAAGGTCGTCACGCAGTCCATGCGCATCGGCGTCGAGTCCTACTCGATCAAGAAGCTCGAACAGTTGTATTCCTTCGACCGCACCGACCTCGTCGCCGACGGTGGACTCTCCATCGTGTACTACGAGCGCTGGCTGCAATCCGTCGGAACCGAGCAGTTCGGCGATGCGGGCGACACCACCATCCTGGACGCCCTCGAGAAGTACAACATGAACGACTGTCTCTCCACGATCGGACTGCGCACATGGCTCGAAGAGCGTCGAGTCGACCTCGAGACTCTCCTGCTCGCAGATGACTCTCGTGGATTCCTCGTGCGCCCACTCCTCAACTCAGCGGACGCTCCCGATCCCGAGAGCAAGGGCGAGTTGATCGACGAGCTGAACGCCAACCGCTTCGAAGTCGACCTCTCCGAGGAGACGATCGCCGAGAACACCCATCGCTGGTTGATGGCGGACCTGCTCGAGTTCCACAAGCGCGAGCGCGCCGTCGACAACTACGAGTGGGTGGCGGCAATCTCGATGGAGGAACAACAGTTCATCGACGACTCCAAGGCCATTGGCGGCCTCGAGCTTCTCGTCGACCATGGCTCGGAGGCTGCGGGAAAGCGAAGCAAGTACGCCATCAAGACCACGCGGTCGTATCGCTTCGATCCGTCGCAGGCGACCGACTTCTCGACGGGTAGCGCACTCGTCAGTCCCACCTTCTTTCCCTACCGCGACGACCCGAACGAGAGCGGCCCGATTGCGACAGCCAAGGTGACGATGATCGACACGGAAAACGGACTGCTCGACGTCGGGATCTCCTCCCACGACGATCCCGCCCCACCGATCACGTCGGGCTTCCCCACCAAGTTCATCAACAAGAAGGCCTTCGAGACCGCGCTCGAGGAAGTCGGGCGCAGCGTGCTCGCACACGAGACCGACTCGATGCGACCGGCACACGACATGTTGAACCTGCGTCGCCCACGGTTCCGTGACGGTTTCGACCTCACCTCGGTGTCGATGCTTGCGAATCCCACGCCAGACGAGATTGCCAACGCCATCCATCACCTGGACGACTCCTACGTCGTCATTCAGGGCCCCCCAGGAACCGGCAAGACCTATTCGTCGGCGATGGCGATTCTCACGCTCATCGGTCAAGGCCATCGCATCGGCATCACGGCCAACACCCATGCCGCTGTCCACCAGCTGCTCAGTGAGATCGCCCTACACGCGCCGAAGTTCGACTACTCCTCCGACAAGCGCGTGCGGGTCGGTCTGAAGGTGAACGACGTCGACGAGGCGCCATCACTCGAAGGTGATGCAATCGACCTGACGGTAGTGACGAAGAACGACCCACTGGCGAACAAGCCGGAGAACTTCGACATCATCGGTGGCACGAGCTTCCTGTTCGCCCATGCGGACATGCGCAATTCCGTCACCACCCTCGTCATCGACGAGGCGGGACAATTGTCCTTCGCCGACACCCTTGCGGTGTCGCTTGCGGCCCGCAACGTGGTGCTCGTCGGAGACCCTCAGCAGCTGAAGCAACCAACCCGCGCCGCCCACCCCGGCACGTCGGGGTTGTCCGGTCTCGAACACATCAACCAGGGCCACGACGTGGTGCCGGTCGAGTACGGAATCCTGCTCGGCGTCACGCGCCGCATGCACTCCTCGATCACCAGGTTCATCTCCGAACAGGTCTACGAAGAAAAGCTCCACTCCGACCCGGCCTGCGATGCACAGACGATCGGCGCGGGCGGACTCGTTTCTGGTCACGGTCTGCGTTGGCTCCCGATCGAGCACCACGGGTGCTCGTCACGCAGCCTCGAGGAAGCCGAGGCAATCCTTTCGATCTACGAGTCGCTCCTCGGAAAGTCGTTCACCGACAAGCACGGCGTGACGCGACCGATCGAACCGAAGGACATCTTCGTCATCGCCCCCTACAACGCACAGGTCCGTGAGTTGCGCCAGCGCATCCGTGGGAGTGCAGTCGCGAAGGCCGCGGGGATCACGGATGAACTGCTGCGAAGCAAGGTTGGCACCGTCGACAAAGCACAAGGAGCCGAGGCGCCGGTCGTCCTCATGTCCTACACAAGCTCGAGCGCGGCCGACATCCCACGCAACTTCGAGTTCCTCTACGACAAGAACCGCCTCAACGTGGCGGTCAGTCGTGCGCAGGCACTGACGGTTGTCGTTGCGTCACCGCAACTGCTGAGTGTCGAATGCAAGACGATCGACCAGGTCAAACTCGCCAACATGCTCTGTCGCTATGCAGAAATGGCGGAGAGGACCACCCTCCCCAACTGATGATGGCGCGTTAGCTGCGTGACTTGAGCAGCTCGATGAGCTGTGGGAGCACCTTGTGCACGTCACCCACGATGCCGAGGTCGGCGACACCGAAGATCGGCGCCTCCTTGTCCTTGTTGATCGCAATGATGTTCTTGGAGCCCTTCATGCCCACCATGTGCTGCGTCGCACCAGAGATTCCGGCGGCGATGTAGACGTTGGGCTT
>JBJTFU010000194.1:0-5067 GCA_046093585.1 Ilumatobacteraceae bacterium
TGTCGCTGACGAGCGCGAAGGCCTTTCCCACGGTGTCCACGCCCTCGAGTTCCGATTCCGGAACTTCGATGCCGAATTCTTCCTCGAGCGCCATGACGAGCTCGACGAGGTCGAGGCTGTCTGCATCGAGATCTTCGTTGAACTTGGCCTCGGGGGTGACCTTGGCCGCATCGACGGACAAGACAACCACTGCACACTTCACGAAACGATCGAACAACTGCTGATCCATGATTCCTCCTGCGGTCGAATCTCCACCTTAGTTGGCGTGGTCTTGCCGCGGCGGCAAGTGCGACTCGCGGAGCTTCAGTGGCCAATTCCCAGACCGCCGTCGACCGGAATGATCGCACCCGTGATGTACGCACCCCCTGGCCCGGCGATGAAGTGCACGACTTCTGCGATCTCGGCAGGCTGCGCCATGCGCGCGAGTGGTACCGCCTTGAGCATTTCTTCTTTGCGCGCGTCAGAGAGTGCGGCGGTCATGTCGGTCTCGACGGGTCCTGGTGCGACCACGTTGACGGTGATCGAACGGGAACCGATTTCACGCGCCAGCGAGCGGGCCAAGCCGATCAGCCCTGCCTTGGATGCGGCGTAATTCACTTGCCCGGGAGATCCGAGCATGGCGACCACGCTCGACATCAGGATGATTCGACCGTTCCGCGCGCGGAGCATCCCTTGTGTCGCCCGCTTCACCATTCGAAAAGTGCCGACAAGGTTCGCTTCGATGACACGCGAGAACTGTTCTTCGGACATGCGCAAGATGAGCGTGTCGTCGGTGATGCCGGCGTTGGCGACGAGCACTTCGACGGGACCGAGGCGCTCCTCAATCTCGGTGAAGGCGCGCGCCACGTCGTCGGGATTGGTGACGTCGCAACGAATGCCGACGAAACCATCGGGGGGTGGGGAAGTGTTGTAGGTGACGGCGACTCGATCACCCGACTCGGCGAACCGTTGCGCACACGCGAGACCGATTCCGCGTGATCCTCCGGTGATGAGGACGACCCTTCCTTGCTCGCTCATCGTGGTGACAGTCCTTTCCCGTTCCAGCGCATGATCGCGCTCGCGGCCGTCATGCCTGCGCCGAATCCGACCATCAAGACGAGGTCGCCTTTGGTCAGTCGGCCCTGGTCGGCCGCATCGAAGAGCGCGAGGGGGAGGGATGCTGACGACGTGTTTCCCGTCTCCTGGATGTTGACCGCCGTCTTGTCCATGTCACAGCCCAGCCGGTTGCAGGCCGCTTCGATGATCCGGATGTTGGCCTGGTGCGGCACGAGCAGTGAGATGTCCTCGATGCCCACGTTCGCACGGCGCAGGCTCTTCTCGGCGGAGTCGACCATGATGCGTACCGCTCGGCGGAACACTTCCTTGCCGTCCATGTGAATGTGTCCACCCACCTCGCAATAGAGGAGTGGCTCCGCTGATCCGTCGGCGTCGATGTCCCAGGCCATGAGATCGGTGGCACCGTCCACCGCTTCGAGCACCGCGGCGCCCGAACCGTCGGCGAACAAGATCGCGGTGTTGCGATCGGTCCAGTCGACGATCCGCGACAACGTGTCGGTGCCGACCAGCAAGACGGCTCGCGCTCCGATCGAGATCAGGCCTCCCGCAACCGAGAGCCCGTAGACGAAGCCCGAGCAGGCTGCATTGACGTCGAAGGCTCCGCAACGCAGACCAAGTTCGTTCTGCACGGTTGCCGACGTGGCCGGCACCGTTCTGTCCGGAGTGGTGGTCGCGAGCACGACGGCATCGATCGTCGATGGATCGATGCCGCTCATGGCGATTGCCTTGCGTGCGCTTTCGACGCTGAGGCTCGCCGTGCTACCGCCGACATGGCGTCGGACGATTCCCGTGCGCTCGCGGATCCATTGGTCCGAGGTGTCCATGGTCGCGGCGAGATCGTCGTTGGTGACGATCTTGGGAGGCAACGCGGTGCCCCAGCCGGTCAGCGCAAATCCACGCACGCCGTCACCCCCGCTCGACACGACTCGACACTAATTGGTGCGCAACCATGCGATCGGTTGATGAGCGGTGACGCGTTCGCCTTCGACGGCGATGAACGATTGCACCACGCCGTCGAAAGGGGAACGCACCTCGCTCTCCCCGACGTGACCGATCACCTGTCCGACGGAGATTCGGGTTCCCGTTTTCACCTGCTCGTTGGGCGCGAAGACGCCAGCAGCGGGGGACACGACGATGCGCTCCATGGCGAAGAGATGCTCGCCTTCGTGTGCCGCGACGGTCGCCGGCGTGGATGCAGGGGTGAACTCGCCGAGCCACTCGAGGAGATGGTCGAGATCCTCGGGAGTGGCGACGCTGATGGTGCGCGCACCGTCGACGGTGCGTTTGGCCATCCCGGTGAGTACTCCACCAGGACCGAGTTCGATGAACGCGGTGATTCCCTGCTCGGCCATCGTCAAGAGTGAGTGCTTCCACCTGACGGGGGAAGAAAGTTGTGCCGACAACAGCGACGTCCACTCGGTGGCTTCTTGATGCGGTCGCGCATCCACGTTGGCGACGATCGGCACCTCGGCATCGCGGAGGCGAGCCTCCGCGATTGCATCCCGCAGTCGATCCCGTGCAGCGGTCATGTACGGGGTATGGAAGGCTCCTGCCACGGGGAGGCTCATCACTCTCTTCGCGCCGAGTTCCTTGGCGTGCGTCGAGGCGAGGGACACGCCCTCCAACGAACCAGCGATCACGACTTGACCGGGGGCGTTGAAGTTGGCGACCCACACGTCGCTGTCGGCCCGCCGACACGCCACCTCCACGTCTTCGTCGTCGAGTCCGAGCACGGCTGCCATCGTCCCCGGCGCGGAGGTGCCTGCTTCGTGCATCGCACTCGCACGTTCGGTGACCAGTCGCAATCCTTCGTCGAAACCGAGAGCTCCCGTGGCGGCCAGAGCGGTGTACTCGCCGAGGCTGTGTCCGGCACAGATCCCAGGCTCGATACCGAGGCGCTCGACTGCGTCCAACACCATGAGTGACGACACGAACGTGGTCAGTTGGGCATTGCGGGTGTCCTTCAGATCGTCCGCATCTGCGTCGAGCAAGAGGTGGCCGACGTCCCGACCGACGATCTCGGACGCCTCGCCGACGAGTTCCCAACTCTCGTGTTCCTGCCACGGCCGACCCATGCCCGGTCGTTGTGAACCCTGTCCGGGGAAGGTGAAAGCGAGCATCTACAGCCAAGCGTAGAACTTCGTGGCAGTGGGTACGCTTCTTCACCCCCTGCGACCATCGCGGTCGTGCGGGCCCGAGTGGCGGAATGGCAGACGCGACGGACTCAAAATCCGTTGTTCGCAAGGGCGTGTGGGTTCAAGTCCCACCTCGGGCACAAAAAATGGAAAGCGACATGTTGTTCCGATCTTCACCCCGACTCGTCGAACGTCGGTTGCGTCGTGCTTCTTCCGCGTTGCGCGAGAAGAACGGTGAACTGCGAATCGCGCTCGAACAATTCGAGGTGATCGAGGCCGAGTCCGACGAGACGGAAGTTAGAGCGATGGTCTCGGAAACCCCGTTGGCCGAGCACGAACACCGGGAAGTTCAGCGCCATCGCGAGGTGATGAGGTTGCACATTGAGGCGTTGCGCCGCGAGATCGTGGAACTGGAGCGTGAACAGGATCGCCTGCTCGACGAGTTGCGCAAGTAACTTCGTGTCGATGGGACACCTGCGACACGTCGGCGGTCGCGGATGAAGATCCTCGCGCTGGACGGTAACTCCCTCGCGTATCGCGCGTTCTTCGCCCTACCCACGGACATGGCCACGGCGAGTGGACAGGTGACCAACGCGGTGTTCGGGTTCGTGACGATGCTCACGAACCTCGTCAAGGAACAGCGACCGGACGGTCTCGTCGTGGTGTTCGACCGCCGCGAGAAGACGTTCCGCCATGAGGCGGCACCCGAATTCAAGGCCCAGCGTGAGTCGCAGCCGGACATCCTGTATCAGCAGTTGGAGATCATTCGTGAGGTGCTGGGCACGCTCGGAGTGACCGTGCTGGACAAACCTGGATTCGAAGGTGACGACCTGATCGCCACGGTGGTGGAGCGTGCACTGACGATCGACGCCGAGGTCGTCGTGGTGACGGGCGACAGGGACTCCTATCAATTGGTGCGTGATCCGCTGGTCAAGGTGCTCTACAACAAGCGCGGTGTCACCGACTATGCCTTGTACGACGAAGCTGGGATCCTCGAAAAGACGGGCGTGACGCCGGAGCAGTATCCGGAGTACGCGGCCATGCGTGGCGACACGAGCGACAATCTGGAAGGCATCCAGGGAGTCGGCGAAAAGACGGCGGCGAAGTTGATGGCCAAGTACGGCTCATTGCGCTCGATCCTCGATGCAGCCGACGAACAGACACCGAAACTCGCCGCGTCGTTGAAAGAGGGACGGGAGCGAGCGTTGCGCAATCTCGAACTGATGAAGTTGCGTCGTGACGTGCCGATCGACGTGGATCTCGATCGCCTCGCGCCACGCCCCGACTTGGCCAAGGCGAAGGCGCTGTTCACGACACTGGAGTTCAAGGCACTCACCCAACGCGCTCTCGACGCCTTCACTCGATTCTCCGATACGCCGCTACCCGTCGAGACCCCACGACAGCCCGCGAGGGCGTCGACGAACGTGCAGGTAATTGCGAAGGTCGACGATGCCCTCGCAGTACTGACTCGTCTGTCCGAGTGTGAACGGGTGGCGGTGATCGTCGCGGGGGACGGCGAGAGTGGTGTGGCGTTCGCCGACGATCGCGGCGCCGCGATGTGGTTCGAGGGAGGGGTTGCCGGAAACGTCGTGGTGTTCGAGGCGGCTTGCCGATTGCGCTCGATCATCGGTCACGACGTGAAGTCCGTGCTTCGCTGGTTGCTGCGGGGTTCCGGTCATCTGCCCGAGGTCGCGTTCGACTCGTTGGTTGCGGCCTACATCATCGATCCAGCGCTCGGTCAGGCGACCATCGACGAACTCGCCGCACGGTTCCTCGGCGAGGAGCTCGTGTCTGCGAAGGCCGTGTCCGACGAGCTCGACTTCGGTGGGGCGACCGAGCAGCACTCGAGCACGTGGGCCGAGCACGCAGCCGTCTT
>JBJTFU010000195.1:0-2517 GCA_046093585.1 Ilumatobacteraceae bacterium
GGTCTGACCGGTTGGTGATCTTCGACGGGCCAGGACCCTCAGATCGTCTGGATAAGTACGACGAATTGTATCCCATCCGTGTCACACGGTTCACTCTGGGCAGGACTCGATTTCATCGTCGGCGTGGAATCGTCGCTCGAAACCACACAAGTCACAGACCTCATGGTCGTCGCCATGTGACGCCTCTTCGGCTCGGCGGGCGGCCCTGCGTTTCCCGTAGCGGTATGCGAGATAGGCAGTGAAGAGTCCCACGGCCAAAGAATAGGGATTCGGTGTGACACCCTGTGCGTACCGTTCGTGGCGAGGAGGTCACCATGCACAGAATCCCGTCGGACGAGATCGAGGACGGCGATCCCTGTCCATACTGCGGTTCGCTCGCCATCTTCTTCGAAGGTGAAGCCGACGCGAGGTGTCCGAGCTGCGGGGCCGAGCTCTACAACTCCGCAATCGACGACAACGTCTCCGGCAACGACCTCGACGAGATCGATTCCGACGACGTCGACGACGTCGATGCCGAATATGGATTCGACGAGGGTGGAGACTCCGGGGACTACTGAGTCCTAGAGCGTGACTAGCTCCGCCATTTCTGCGTAGCGACAGAGCATGTTGGCAAGCTTCACCTGGTCGATCGTCTTGCATTCGACGCTCAGCAGTTGCGGTGACGCGACGACGACGGCGAGTGCCTGCGCCCGACTGACCGCCACGTTGAGACGGTTCTTGTCGTAGAGGAACTCGAAGTTGCGTGGGATGTCGGCCGCACTCGAGCTCGTATACGACATGAGGACGACCGGTGCCTCGGCTCCTTGTGCCTTGTCGACGGTGCCGACCTTGCTGCGGAGCAGTTCATCTGTGATACCGGCGGCCCTCGCCACGGCACTCCCACGGATGCGCTGGCGCAACTCACGGACCTGTGCGTTGTAGGGGGCGATGACGAAGATGTCCTTCGGCTCGAGCGGTCGCGTCACGCTGTGCTTGTCGGTGAACGACGTGCCGAGGAGGGATTCATAGATCGAAAGGATCGCCTCGGCTTCCTCGAGGCTCCGCGACGAGCACCCGTGGTGCTCGATGGGCAGCCACCGCAGACCATGTCCAGAGACGAGTCCGCCCTCACCGACCGTCTGTGAGTCGCACGCCGGGTCGGAGTGGAGCTTTTCTTCGTAGACCTGTTCGGAGATGAAGCGTGTGATGGAAGAGTGCATGCGACGCGTGACACCAAGCAGGATTCCGTAGTCCACCGGCACCACGTCGTGGCCCTGGTTGATGTGTTCGAGACCGGACAGCCCTGAGGTTCCGGGGTGGGCGGCGCGGGTCGGCTGCTTCAACTGCTGAGGGTCCCCGACGAGCACCACGTTGCGGGCTGCAAGCGACACTGCGAGGGTGTCGGCGAAGGACAACTGTCCCGCCTCGTCGATGACGAGGGTGGTGACCGAATTGCGCATGTCTGCATGGGCAAACAGGAAGCTGGTGCCACCGATGATGTCGAAGTTCTCCGGCTTGTTCGCCAGTGGATCGTTCTTCGTCACGATCGTCAGGTCGATTGCATCACCGTCGAGCGTTGGTGCTTCGTCGACGTCGTTCACCTTCAGACCGACCCGCACGCGCTTGTCGGAGGAGTAGTTGAACTTCGGTGCATGCAGGGCGATCTCGCTGAGCAGCTGGTGGACTGCGGCATGGGTGTTGGCCGTGATGCCGATGCGATGGCCTTGACCGATGAGCGTGAGAATCGCCATCGCCGACGAATAGGTCTTGCCAGTTCCTGGGGGCCCCTGGATGACTACGTAGGAGTCGTCCAGGTGGTGGATGACGTTGGCAATTTCCTCCGGCGACGGATTCGCAAGCGTCGACACCGAGGTGAGGTCGAAATCTTCCCGGAATCGTGGGCGGCGCAGGTTCAACATGTCGTGTGCCGCACGCATCGACTCGGTCTCGTCTGCGAGCACGCTGCGCCCGACCTCCTCGAGCGCAGTCTCGAAGGCCTTCTTGTTGATGAACTTGGTGGGGAAGCCTGACGTGATTGGCGGGGCCGGATCGTCGTGGGAGGAGATCTCGACGTCGAGGAGTCCGTTTTCCGTGTCGATCATCGCCACCTTGGCCGCCGCGATCGGGCCGCTTTCGTTCGGGTCGTCACGGTAGGGAAAGAAGGTGGGACTGACGAGCGCGCTGCCGGTCGAGAAGTCGGTCGCCTGCGACGGATCGAAGCGATACGACCGCGTGGTCTTGTATGCGTACTTGCTTCGCTTTCCCGCAGCCTCCGAGCCATGGTCGACGACGAGCTCGAGTCCGCCGATGGCCTTGGAGTCGTCGATGAACTGCTGTTCCTCCATCGAGATGGCCGCCACCCACTCGTAGTTGTCGACGGCGCGCTCACGCTTGTGAAACTCGAGCAGATCAGCCATCAACCAGCGATGGGTGTTCTCGGCGATCGTCTCCTCGGAGAGGTCAACTTCGAAACGGTTGGCGTTCAACTCGTCGATCAACTCGCCCTTGCTCTCGGGATCGGGAGCGTCTGCCGAGTTG
>JBJTFU010000196.1:0-4345 GCA_046093585.1 Ilumatobacteraceae bacterium
CGGAGATGGGTGTCGCCTTCATCGGCCCACCACCCGAGGCGATCGTGGAGATGGGCGACAAGGTGTCGTCACGCAAGGCGGCACTGCGCGGCGGAGCACCAATCGTGCCGGGCACGACGGAGTTCGTCACGTCGGCCAAGGAGATCGTCGATTTCGGCAACGAGCACGGTTGGCCCGTCGCGATCAAGGCAGCGTTCGGCGGTGGCGGACGCGGCATGAAAGTGGTGCAGTCGGCCGATGCCGTGCAAGAAGCGATGGACTCGGCACAACGTGAGTCGAAGGCGTTCTTTGGTCGCGACGAGATCTACGTCGAGCGTTACCTCACCTGGCCTCGTCACATCGAAGTGCAGCTCGTAGGAGACAAGCACGGCAACGTCGTCTGGGTGTCCACCCGCGACTGCTCGGCCCAACGACGTCACCAGAAACTGATCGAGGAAGCGCCTGCGCCTGCACTCAAGGACGGCATCGAAGCGCAGATGGGTGAGGCAGCGGTCAAGGCGGCGAAGGCCGTCGGCTACTACAACGCCGGAACAGTGGAGTTCATCTACCAGGACGAGGAGTTCTTCTTCCTCGAGATGAACACGCGCCTCCAAGTCGAACACCCCGTCACCGAGGTGATCACCGGCATCGACCTCGTCGAATGGCAGATTCGCGTCGCGTCGGGCGAGAAGTTGCCGATGACACAGAAGCAGGTACTCGAGCGCCGCGACGGGCATGGCATCGAAGTCCGGATCAACGCGGAGAACCCCGCCGGAGGAAAGTTCTTGCCCTCGCCCGGGACGATCACCGCACTCACCACTCCCGATGGATTCGGCACCCGTTTCGACGGCGGCTACGAAGCGGGCGACACCGTCAGCCAGTTCTACGACAATCTGGTCGGCAAGTTGATCGTGTGGGGCAAGGATCGTGACACCGCGATCGCGCGCACGATCCGCGCACTCGAAGAGATGAAGGTCGAGGGCGTGCACACCACCATCCCCGCCGACTTGGCGATCCTGCGTCACCCCGACTTCGCGGCCGTGAAACACAGCACGAAGTGGGTCGAGGAACGACTCGACCTGTCCGGCGTCGACTCGAGTGCAGGTGCTTCACCGTCGGGCGAAGACGGACTCGTCATGCGCCAGACCACGGTCGAAGTGAACGGCAAGCGTTTCGAGGTCAAGGCGTGGGTACCCGAGACGGCCGGCGTCGCCGCTCCCCGCGCCAAGAAGCCCACGCGGGCGAGCCAGTCTGCGGGCGGCAAGGGCGGCAGCGGCGAGATCGCTGCGCCGATGCAGGGGACGATCGTCAAGGTCAGCGTCGAAGTCGGCCAAGAGGTGCAGGTGGGCGACACGGTCGTCGTGCTCGAAGCAATGAAGATGGAGAACCAGATCGCCGCCGAGAAGGCGGGCAAAGTTGCCAAGGTGAACGTCAGCGCCGGCTCGTCCGTCGGCGCGGGCGACATCCTCGTCGTCATCGAATGACCTCAGCCGTCCTCCACTAGTTTGTGGCGGTGAATTCGCACGAGCAGCCCGCCGATCAGGACGCATCCGCGGAGGCCGTCTCGGATCCGGGTTCGACACTCGAAAGCGAGCGCGCCCGTCGTCTCGGACGGATCCGTCACCTGCGCGAATCCGGCACCAATCCCTACCCCTACCGCTTCGATCGCACCCACGAACTCGGCAAGGTTCGCGCCGAGTTGGGCAACCTCGAAGCCGGCACCGAGACCGACGTCGAGGTGACGGTGGCGGGCCGCGTGATGTTGAAGCGCGACCAAGGCAAGTTGATCTTCATCACCCTGCGTGACCGCACCGGTGAGATCCAGTTGTTCATCTCCAAGGCGGTGGTGGGTGAACACGGCTTCGACGAGATCAACGAACTGGATCTCGGTGACTGGGTCGGTGCGTCCGGTCAGGTGATGACCACCCGCAAGGGTGAGCTGTCGATCAAGACGTCGAGCGTGACACTGCTCGCCAAGAGCGTCCGACCGATGCCCGACAAGTGGCACGGGCTCACGGACATCGACACGCGCTATCGCCAACGGTACGCGGACTTGATTATCAACGAAGAGGCCCGTCGCACCTTCGAGATTCGCCACGCCACCATCGCCAGTTTCCGTCGCACCTTGCAGGGCAACGGGTTCATCGAAGTGGAGACCCCGGTGTTGCACGTGGAGGCGGGTGGAGCGCATGCGCGACCATTCGTGACGCACCACAACGCGCTCGACATGACGTTGTTCCTGCGCATCGCGCTCGAGCTGCACCTCAAGCGCCTGATCGTCGGCGGCATGGAACGCGTGTACGAGATCGGTCGAGTGTTCCGCAACGAAGGAATCTCCACGCGTCACAATCCTGAGTTCACGATGATGGAGTCCTACCAGGCGTTCGGCGACTTCCACGACACGATGGACCTCACGGAACAACTGATCACCAATGCGGCTCGTGACGCCCTCGGCACCACCGTGGTGACGATCGATTCGCAGGAAGTCGACCTGTCCCAACCGTGGCCCCGCGTACGGATGGTCGACCTGGCGAGCGAGGCCGCGGGAACCACACTCCACCCCAGCCAGGCGGTCGATCAGGTGCGCAAGGTGGCTGGTTCCCTCGGCGTCAACGTGGAGAACCATTGGGGTTCGGGAAAGATCATCGAAGAGATCTTCGCCGACCTCGTGGAAAAGAACCTGCAGCGGCCCACCTTCGTCACGGGACATCCCGTCGAGATTTCGCCTCTCGCCCGCGTCGACCAACACGATCCATTCCTCACCGAACGCTTCGAGCTTTTCGTCGGAGCCCGCGAATTGGCCAACGGCTACAGCGAATTGAACGACCCCGTGGAACAGCGTGAGCGGTTCGAAGCCGAGCAGCGGGCCAAGGAAGCGGGCGATCTCGGCGCCGGCACGGTGGACGAGGACTACTTGCGCGCCCTCGAGTTCGGCATGCCACCCACCGCGGGTCTCGGAATCGGCATCGATCGGCTCGTCATGTTGCTGAGCGGATCTGGTTCGATCAAGGATGTGATCCTCTTCCCCACCCTGCGACCTGAAGCAACTTGAGGAGACCACGATGACCACTGACAAGGCCTGGGGTGTCGGATTCGCCACCATCGCTCACGATGGCACGGTCCTCGACACGCGCTTTCGTCGCCTCGGATTGGGTGACGGTGTGCCCGCCGAGTATCGCGACGACCGTGACGGGTTCACCGATCCGCGGCGCGGTGTGGCGTTGCGACCGGTCTCGTTGTCGATCGATCTGGCGAGCGATCCGCAATCTGCAGAAGACGTCTACTTGCGGCTCCACCTGCTCTCACACCGGCTGGCCAAGCCGCGCTCGCTCAACCTGAACGGCGCCTTCGGCATCCTGGCCAACGTCGCGTGGACCTCGATCGGCCCCGTGGCGGTGGACCAACTCGACGACATCCGCCACAACGAGTTTCTCGAGGGCAACCACCTCACCGTGCATGGAGTGGACAAGTTCCCGCGCATGACGGACTATGTGGTGCCATCGGGCGTGCGGATCGCCGATGCCTCACGTGTCCGACTGGGAGCACACCTCTCCAGCGGCACGACCGTCATGCACGAGGGGTTCTGCAACTTCAACGCCGGCACACTCGGCGCGAGCATGGTGGAGGGACGAATCTCCGCCGGCGTGGTGGTGGGCGATGGTTCGGACATCGGCGGTGGTGCGTCGATCATGGGAACACTCTCCGGCGGCGGCAAGGAAGTCATCAGTGTCGGAGAGCGTTGTCTGCTCGGGGCCAACAGTGGGCTCGGCATCAGCCTCGGTGACGACTGCGTGATCGAGGCAGGTCTCTACGTCACGGGAGGCACGGTGGTCACCCTCCCCGATGGCGAGAAGATCAAGGCGCGTGAACTCTCGGGGGCATCGGGCTTGCTGTTCCGTCGCAACAGCGTGTCTGGAGCCGTCGAAGCGACGCCGCGGACCGGCAACTGGGGTGGCCTCAACTCCGTCCTGCACAAGAACTGACCGTGGATCCACGCCCGTGAATCCTGACGACTTCTTCGGACTCGTTCGCGCGCGTCGGACTCAGCTCGTCATGGACGTCGACAAGCCCGTCGACCGAGCAACCATCGATCGGTTGTGCACGGCCGCCGTGTGGGCGCCGAACCACCAACTGACGTGGCCATGGGTGTTCGCCGTCTTCACGGGCGAGTCGCGGCGACGCCTGGGTGAAGCGGCAGCCGATGCGATGCAGGCGCGCGGCGACCCCGAGATGAAGGTGGCCAAGACGCGCACCAAGTATCTGCGCGCTCCCGCGATCGTCGTCGTCGGATCGCTGCCGGGCGAGAGCGATCTACAAACCGAGGAGAACCGTGACGCGGTCGCTGCCGGCATCCAGAACATGCTGC
>JBJTFU010000197.1:0-5597 GCA_046093585.1 Ilumatobacteraceae bacterium
CTTGAACGTGCGATAGAAATCGCTCACTGCAACACCTCCGCCGCCACGCGCCGCGCCGTTCGATCTGCCTCGAGAACGTCGTCCAACACCCGCGGAACCATTCCGTCGTGGCGCTCCATCACCCGTTCGATCACGGAGGCGATCTCCCACCACGAGAGACGCCCGTTCAAAAATGCGTCGACCACCACTTCGTTGGCGGCGCTCAGCCACGCCGGAGCGGTGCCACCCACTCTCCCCGCCTGATACGCGAGATCAAGACACCGAAACACTTCGCGGTTTGGCGCCTCGAAGTCGAGTCGGGCCAGCGTCGTCCAGTCGATGTCGCCGAAGCGCACGTTGGATCGCTGCGGATACTCGAGCGCATAGGCGATGGGCAGACGCATGTCGGGCATGGACAACTGGGCGATCACGGCGGCATCAGTGAACTCGACCATGCTGTGCACGATCGACTGCGGGTGTACCACCACGTCGATTCGGTCGTACTCGATGCCGAACAGCTCGTGCGCCTCGATCACCTCGAGACCCTTGTTCATCAACGTGGACGAGTCCACTGTGATCTTCGGCCCCATCGACCACGTCGGGTGCTCGAGCGCCTCTTGCACGGTCACCGCGCGCAACTCTTCAGCGCTCCGACCACGGAACGGCCCGCCACTCGCAGTGAGCAGCAACCGCGACACCTCGCGCGTCTCATCCGTGGACGAGCGCAGGCATTGATGGATCGCGCAATGCTCGCTGTCGACGGGAATCAGTTCTGCCCCCGGTGTCGCACGCAACGGATTCACCACCGAACCTGCCGCAATCAGGCTCTCCTTGTTGGCGAGAGCAAGTCGCTTGCCCGCGCGCAGCGTCGCCATCGTGACCGTGAGGCCGGCAAAGCCCACCACCCCGTTGACCACCACGTCGGCGACTTCGGCCAGCACCGCCATGTCGGCCTCCACGCGCACCTGCGGGAGCGCCCCGGCCACCTCGCGACGCGCAGCCTCATCCGTGACCACCACCACCTCGGGGCGGTACCGCTTGGCCTGCTCCACCACCGATTCGACCGACGAACCCACGCAGAGCGCCGAGACGACGAAACGACCCGCGGATCGATCGATGAACTCGAGGGTCTGCGTTCCGATCGAGCCCGTCGACCCGGCAATCGCCACCCGTCGCGCGTTCATGTCCTCAAGTATCCCAAAGCTCCAGCCGAAAGTGCCATCTCGGGCACCACAAACTGACGCTCGTCAACGAGCGTGATTCAGGACCAGGGCTGGATGACGAGCGTGAGGTAGTAGACGGCCGGCAGCGTGAACAGCAGGCTGTCGAAACGGTCGAGCGCACCACCATGACCGCGGAGGACGGAACCGAAGTCCTTGATGTTCAAATTGCGCTTGAACATCGACTCCACGAGGTCGCCGAGTGGCGCGAACACGGAGATCACGATCGCGAGCAGGATCCATTCGCTGAAGTCGTTCCAGGTGTCACTGCGCATGCCGATCACGACGACAGCGACGAAGGTGCCGATCACGCCGCCGAGGAATCCCTCGATCGTCTTGTTCGGGCTGATCCATTCGCGCAACGGCGTGCGTCCTGCAGCCGACCCGATGAGATAGCCGGCGATGTCGTGGGCGATGACGCCCGCGACCACGATGAACAGCGTGTCCGTACCCGTGTTCGTGTACGAACCCCCGTACGTGGAGAACCGCAGGATCAACGCTGCGTACGAACCGAGCAAGCCCACCCAGATCAACGGCATCATCGTGATCGAGGAGTTTGGCAGCGGCCCCGATTCGAGGCCGTCGCTACCGACGAAGGCGATCGCCGTGGCCATGAACGCGAATGCGAAGACCAACGGCAATGCGGCGTCACCGATCCAATATGCGGCGAGCGGTGCGGCGACTGCGCCCACCACTCCGATGACCGTGGCCGGCTTGTACCCGGCGGTCTCCGCCTTCTGCATGAACTCGAGCGCGGCGAGACCGACGGCGGCGAGCACGATCACCATGACGGCTGCCGGGCGCCACACGGTGGCCGCGATGAATGCTGCACCGAGCAACGCTCCGACGGCGGTCGCCGTGGGCAGGTCGCGCCCGCCGGACGGCACTGCACGCGGTTCACGCGGAGCACGAGTGACCTGAGCCGGACGCCTGCGCTGGGCAGTGGAGGGATCGCGTGGAGCGGGACGGCGAGTTTCACCCGTCGGGTCGGTGCCGATCACGATGCGACCTTCGCGAGCGGGACGCTGCACGGGCGGCGGCGTGGTGGTCTCGAATCGCCGCGAAGATCCGCCCGTGAGGTCGACCCGCGGGCGACCGGTGCCGCCGGTCGGCTCATCGTCGCGATAGGCCGACCACACCGTGGTGGGATCACTCTCCCGCGTGTCGTCCCGACGTGTGCCACCCGTCTGGTCCTTCAAGAAGCGCGGCACCTCACCCGTGGGTGGCTCGGTCCAATGCGGCAACTGCTCCGTCTCACCACCGCTGAAGGTGATCGCAGGTCCGCTGTCGTCGTCGCTCGCGAAACGCACCTCGCCGAATTCGTCGCCGAAGTCGACCGTCGGATCCTGATCCTTGCGCCTGTCCCTGTCGTCGCTCATGTCGACCCCTTTACACCTCGAGTAGTTCTTGTTCCTTGCGGGCGAATGCCTTGTCGATCTGCTCCACGTGTTCGTGGGTGATCTTCTCCAGTTCCTTCTCGGCGCGCTCCAAGTCGTCCTTGGAGATCTCGCCATCCTTCTCCGACGTCTCGAGGACCTTGCGCGCATCACGACGAACGTTGCGCACGGCGATTCGACCGTCCTCCGCCATCGCCTTGACCACCTTGACGTACTCCTTACGCCGTTCCTCGGTGAGCATGGGGAAGGTGAGACGGATGATCACGCCGTCGTTGCTCGGAGTCACGCCGAGGTCGGCGGCCTGCAGTGCCTTCTCGATCGCCGGAATGGCGCCGCGGTCGTGCGGCTTGACCACCAACTGACGGGCTTCGGGAACCTGGAACGTGGCCAACTGTTGGAGCGGAACGGCGGCACCGTAGTAGTCGAACTGGATCTTCTCGACGAGACCGGGATTGGCGCGACCAGTGCGCACCCCACTGAATTGGGACTGAACGTGCTCGAACGCTTTCGCCATCTTGTCCATTGCGTCGAGCAACGTCTCTTCGGTCACCCGACCAGCGTACCTATTTCCTCGCCCCTGAGTAAGGACTTCACGTTGCCCTGCTGAAGCAGATTGAACACCACGATCGGCAAACTGTTGTCACGACAGAAGGTGATCGCAGTGGAGTCCATCACCTTCAACCCCTTCGTGATCACGTCGAGGTACGAGATACGTGAGTACTTCGTCGCAGTCGGATCCTTCTTCGGGTCGGCGGTGTACACGCCATCGACGCCGGAGTGGGTGCCCTTGAGGATGACTTGCGCCGAAATCTCCGCTGCACGCAATGCCGCTGCAGTATCCGTCGTGAAGAACGGGTTGCCCGTTCCACCGGCGAGGATCACCACGCGACCCTTCTCCAAGTGACGCTCGGCGCGACGGCGGATGTACGGCTCTGCCACCTTCGGCATTTCCACGGCTGACATCACGCGCGACGGCTGACCGACTCGCTCGAGCGCATCCTGGATCGCGAGTCCGTTCATCACGGTCGCGATCATTCCCATGTAGTCCGCCTGTGCCTGGTCCATGCCCTGACCGGCGCCCTTCATGCCGCGCCAGAAGTTGCCACCGCCGACTACGACGGCGATGTCGACACCGAACTCTTGTTTCGCTTCGTGCAACTCCATCGCCACTTGGCGCAGTGTGTCACTGTCGAGGCCGAAGCCCGACTTCTCCGCCAATGCCTCACCGGAAAGTTTGAGCACGATGCGATTCCATCGTGGGGTGGCCTTCGGCGCAGAGGTCATCGGATAAGTGTCTAGCCGATCTCCACCTGGGCGAAGCGAACCACCTTGGCGCTGCCGAGCATCTGCGCCACGGACTTCTTGTCGTCCTTGGCGAACGGCTGCTCGAGGAGCACGATGTCCTTGAAGAAGCCTTGGATCCGACCGTCGACGATCTTGCCGATGGCCGCTTCCGGCTTGCCTTCGTTGCGGGTGATCGTCTCGAGCGTCGCTCGCTCGGCGGCGATCACGTCGGCCGGTACGTCTTCCTTGTTCAGGTACTTCGGACGGGCGAACGCGATGTGTACGGCGATGTCGTGGGCCAACTCTTCGGTTGCGCCGCTCATCTCGACGAGCACCACGTTCACGCCTCGGCCACCTTGCACGTGGACGTAGGAGTCCATGATGTTGCCGGGGGCGGCCTCGAAGCGCACCACTTCGCCGATCTCGATCTTCTCTTTGAGCAGGATCTTCAGGTCTTCGAGCTCCTTGGCGCGATCGCTCACGGCGGCCTCGCCCTTCGTGCGCACGAGTGCGGCGAGCGCGTCGGCCTCAGCGATGAACGACTCACTCGAAGCCACGAAGTCCGTCTCGCACTTGAGCTTGACGATGGCGGCCTGCGGGCAATCGATGGACAACGCCACCATGCCCTGGTTGTTGTCGCGATCGTCGCGCTTGGCGCTGGCGGCCAAGCCCTTCTCGCGGAGCCACTGCTTGGCGGCCTCCATGTCGCCGCTCGAGGTCTCGAGCGCCTTCTTGCAGTCCATCATTCCTGCGCCAGTTGCCTGACGCAGCGCCTGCACGTCCTTCGCGGTGAACGACATGCTCAGCTCCCCGCCTGCTCGCCGGTCTGTGCCACGCGCGCATCACGTAGTGCCTGTGCTTCGGCAGCCGACTTGCGCGCTGCCTCCTGCTCGGCGTCGAACGCGGCCTGCTGCTCGGCAGTGCGCGTGACGGGAGCGGACGCGACTCGCGACAACGTCTTCTCCGCGATGTATCGACCTTCGATGACCGCTTCACAGATGACACGCGACATGAGTTCGTTGGCACGAATCGCATCGTCGTTGCCCGGGATCGGGAACTGCACGACGTCAGGGTTGACGTTGGTGTCGACGACGGCGACGACCGGGATCTTCAACTTGTTGGCCTCGGTGACGGCGATGTGCTCCTTCATGGTGTCCAACACGAACACTGCCGAAGGCAACTTGGACATCGAGCGGATACCGGAGAGGTTCTTCTGCAGCTTCTCCAACTCACGGCTGATGAGGAGCGCTTCCTTCTTCGGCATGAGTTCGAACTCTCCCGAGTCACGCATGCGCTCGTACTCCTGCATCTTGCCCACGCGCTTGGCGATGGTGTCGAAGTTGGTGAGCATTCCGCCCAACCAACGCTCGTTGATGTAGGGCATGCCGCACTTGTCGGCGAAGAACTTGATCGGATCCTGAGCTTGCTTCTTGGTGCCGATGAAGAGCACCGAGCCGCCGTTGGCGACGAGGTCGCGCACGTCCTGGTAGGCCGTCTCGACACGGTCGAGGGTCTGCTCGAGGTCGATGATGTAGATGCCGTTGCGCTCACCAAAGATGAAACGCTTCATCCGCGGATTCCAGCGGTGGGTCTGGTGTCCGAAGTGGACACCTGCCTCCAGCATCTGACGCATGCTGACGATTGCCATGATTCTCCTCCTGAGGTTCGAACACTCACCC
This sequence comes from Ilumatobacteraceae bacterium, assembly GCA_046093585.1. GTDB lineage: Bacteria > Actinomycetota > Acidimicrobiia > Acidimicrobiales > Ilumatobacteraceae > UBA3006. Next base: position 5,560 of record JBJTFU010000197.1, read on the forward strand.
TCGCGCCGAAGCGACCACAGGTTGGGGTGAGCGAGTTG
>JBJTFU010000198.1:0-2983 GCA_046093585.1 Ilumatobacteraceae bacterium
CATTGGGTCGTCCTTCGAACACGAATCCGACCACACCGAGCGGCGCCAACAGCCGACTCACCGCCCATGACCCGTGGTCGATCTCCTCGACGAGGACGTCGCGTTGGACGGGTTGTTCGGCCCAGATGGAGAAGGATTCGCACATCCCCTCAAGCATTCGGTGGTCGAGCACCAAGCGGGTGGTCGAGCGGCCCAACGAGGAGGCCCGTTGGCGATCTTCTTCGTTGACCCGCTGGAGGAGTTCTCGGACGTGCTGGTCCCTCAAGCGCGCTGACGCAAGCGCGAAGAATCTCGAGATCGCCTCATCCGGGGCGTCGCGGAGCGCCGTTGCCGCTGCCTTCGCTCGGCTGACGCAGGCTCCGACATCGCCGGCGATGCGCGCCGGTACGTGTAGGACGCTGCCCCTGTCGGTCACGAAGAGCTGATCCCCGTCGACGAACTGCGACCTGACGTCATCGGGAATCGCTACCGGACGACCGAGATGCAAGATGTGGCCGTCGATCACGGCAACATCGTACGACCACCTATTCTTCGAACGTGCAACCGGATCGAACGGACCTCTATTTCCGACAACTCCTCTCCGGACGCGACTTCGCCCGCGCTGATCAAGTGGCGGCCCAGATGCGCAACTTCGCCTATCTCATCGGCGACCCGCACACCCGTCGATGCGTCGTCGTCGATCCTGCCTACGCCCCCCTCGAAATCATCGACATCGCGAGGAACGACGGTTACGAGGTGGACGCCATCCTCGTTTCGCATTATCACGCGGACCATTGCGGCGGGCGCATGATGGGTGTGACGCTCCCCGGCGTTTCGGAGATCCTCGCTGAATACTCGATCCCCGTCGTCGTCAATCGACTCGAGAGCGAATGGGTCAAGAAGACCACTGGACTCGCCGATGAATCGTTGCGCCTCGTCGACGGTGGCGACGTCGTCGAAGTGGGCAACGTACGAGTCACCCTCCTCCACACCCCGGGTCACACGCCCGGAAGCCAGTGTTTCTTGGTCGACGATCGACTCGTGTCCGGCGACACGATCTTCCTCGACGGATGCGGGCGCACCGATCTTCCCGGCGGTGATCCCGAGGACCTCTTCCGCAGCCTCGCCAAGCTGGCCGAATTGCCCGACGACACCGACCTCTATCCGGGACACGACTACTCATCGCTGCCACATGCCTCGTTCGGCGAGGTCAAGCGACACAACGTCGTGTACCGAGCACGGACACTCGAGGACTGGCTGAGGCTCTTCGGCTAGTCAGGCGATCGCGCCGACGAGCGTCGACAATCCGGCCGCGACCAAGAGCGAGAGCACGAGGATCCTGAACCGCGCCTCCGCCAGCCGTCCGACGAGTCTGTTGCCGAGCAACACGGAAAGCGTCATCACGGGAAGACAGACGATCGTGGACGAGAGGATGGTCGAATTCATCTCATCGGCGAGAGCGAATAGCGCCACACTGATCACACCGGTGACGAAGAAGATGCGAGCCAACGTCGCACGAAACTGCAGCATCGGCATCCGTTGCGCCTGCAGAGCGAGCACGATCGGAGGCCCATTGGTCGACGTCGCGATGAGAAGGACGCCACTCACGACGCCGAGAAGGTTCTCCCAGCTCCGACCCACCCGGATCGCGCCACCAAACGCGACCACTGCCGTCCCGAGCAACACCGCGGTGCCGACGATCACGCGAAGCGCTTGGTCGTCGAGCAGGACGAACGCTGCGTAGCCGATGGGAATGCCCACCAGGGAGGCGACGACGTAGCGCCGTGCCGTCGAACGTTGGGCGTCCGCCTTGAGCAGGTACGACTGCCATCCACTACTGATCGTGCCGAGGCACGTCGACAAGACGACTGCCTCGTGGACGTCGATCCGAAGCGCGAAGAGTGGCACCGACAGGAGGGCGAACCCGAAACCGGTGATGGACTGCAGCAGGGCGGTCGCCGCGACCACCAAGACGATGTAGACGATGTCGTTCACGAAACCGTCATTGTGCTGCTACGGCCGCGACGGATTCCTCGAAGATCCGTGTATGGATGTCCACGTCTTGGGCCGAGTGGAGCGGTGAAAGAAGAGCCATGTTGTGGAACGGGGTCAGCAACACTCCCCTGTTCAAGGCCGCCAAGTGGAAGAAGTTCTCCAGCTCGCCATCCACCGAAGCAGCGGCGTCGCGCCCGTTGCGGGGTGGCGAACCGAACCAGTACTCCGCGCGCACACCGAGGCGCTGTACGTACCAATCGAGACCCCATGATTCCACGACCCTTTGCACGCCCTCGGTCCACCGAATTGCCAACGGTTCGGCTTTCGCAAAGTCCTCGGGCTGCAGCGAATTCGACAGGGTGGCACGCATGGCCGCCATGCCGAAGGCACTGCCACTCAGCGTTCCGCCCACACCCGAGACGTCCACATCGTGCCCGTGCATCTGGTCCTCGAGGATCCGCGACACGGACTCGGCGATCCCGTACGCCGCGACGGGTACCCCGCCGCCGATCGTCTTGCCGATGATCACGAAGTCCGGCTCCAGGCCCCAGGCCTTGGTGCACCCCCCGGGCCCAGCGCAGATCGTGTGCGTCTCATCGATGGCCAACAAGGTTCCATGACGGCGCGTGATCTCCCGAACGCCTTCCAGATAGCCCGGATCGGGAAGGACGATTCCGATGTTCGTCAGCGCGGGTTCCATCAGCACGACGGCAACATCGCCGCGTGAAAGGGCCCGATCCAGCGCATCGAGGTCGTTGAACGGCACGGCCCGAGTCGTGGTGCCGGGATCGACCTGTGGACCGATCGCCCCGGGACGCGAGATCGTGGATCCGTCCTCAGCGAGGATCACGAGTGCCTCGTCGACCGTCCCGTGATAGCACCAGTCGTTGACGACGATCATCTTTCGGCGCGTGACGTGGCGCGCGAATCGCCGCATGAACCGATTTGCATCGGTGGCACTCAAGCACAACTGCCACTTCATCTAGATGAAGTGGCAGTTCTGCTTGAG
>JBJTFU010000199.1:0-11013 GCA_046093585.1 Ilumatobacteraceae bacterium
CTGGAGGCGATGAACTATCAGGACGCCTCGACGCTGTTCAGGGCGATCGGGGAAGGACACGTCTCGGCACAGACGTTCGCCGCTCGCGTCACCCGCGCGATGCGCGATGCCACCACGGGGGAATTGCTCTCCATGGGCACCCGCTTCGACGTCGAGTCGAGTTCGTCTCGTGGGGTCGGGGTGCACGTCGACGGACTGGATGCGACGATGGTGCAGTTGGCCGCGTGCTGCACGCCGTTGCCGGGCGACGACATCCTCGGCGTACTGGGTGCGACGGGTCTCGTGGGAGTCCACCGCGGGGACTGCGCACGGGCGACTTCGATCGTGGCACGAAACGAGGGTCGCTTGGTCGACGTGGAGTGGTCCGGTCAGCACCAGGACACGACCTTCATCGCCGCCGTGGAAGTGGTGGCGATCGACCGAACGAGGTTGTTGCGCGACGTGGCGAACGCCTTGTCCGAGGAACACGTCAACATCGTCTCGTGTTCGACCCACACTGGCGCCGACCGTGTGGCCAAGATGCGTTTCGAGTTCGAGTTCGCCGACCCGAGCCACTTGCAGTCCGTGTTGCGCACGATCAAGCGGATCGACTCGGTGTACGACGCCTACCGAGTGATGTCGAGTGAGCACCCGGCATCTAGTGTTCTCGCGTGAATCCTTTCGCCACGAGTCCCGGCACGCGGGACATCCTCCCGCCTGACGCGGCGAGGTGGCGAGCCTTTCAACAGACGTTCGCCGACGTCGCGGCACGATACGGCTGTCACTACGTGATCCCTCCGATGTTCGAAGACCTCGGTGTTTTCCTGCGCCTCGGTGAGGCGACCGACGTCGTGACGAAGGAGATGTACGACTTCGAGGACAAGGGCGGCCGTCGTGTGGCGCTTCGTCCGGAGCAGACCGCCAGCGTGTGTCGAGCATTCGTCCAACATCGCCCGACCACTCCGTGGAAGGTGTGGTATGCAGGTCCCAACTTCCGCTACGAAAAGCCGCAACAGGGTCGCTATCGCCAGTTCGATCAAGTGGGTGTCGAAGTGCTCGGCGTGGACGATCCGCATGCCGACGTGGAGGTGATCGCCCTGGCCTGGGAGTTCTACCGCGAACTCGGCCTACGGCAGGTGCATCTGGCGATCAACACCCTCGGCAATGCCGACGAGAGGGCTCAGTGGACGACGGCTCTCGAAAGTCATTTTCGGGACAACGAGGGTTCGTTGACCGCCGACTCGCGTGCGACGTTGGCCAAGAACCCGTTGCGCGTGCTCGACTCGAAGCGGCCTGACGACGCCTCCGTCATCGCCGCTGCGCCGAAGATCGGCGACTTTCTCGGGGACGAGTCGGCGAACCATTTCGCGGCGGTGCGCCAGTCGCTGACGGACCTCGGCATTCCGTTCTCGGTCGAGGCTCGGCTCGTGCGCGGCCTCGATTACTACTGCCACACCACGTTCGAGTTCGTCAGCACGGCCCTGGCGGCTGCGCACACCGCGATCGGTGGGGGTGGTCGCTACGACGGGTTGGTCGAACAACTCGGTGGTCCGGCGACACCGGGCGTCGGTTTCGCCCTCGGATTGGATCGCACCCTGTTGGCCTGTGATGCCGAGGAAGTGTTTCCGGCGCCACGGGAGGCGGTCCATGTGTTCATCGTCGACACGACGGGTGGAGCGGAGGCACAGCGACTCGCCGCAGAGTTGCGTCTAGCGGGGTTCGCGGTGGATCGCGCTTTCGAGCAACGCAGCATGAAGGCCCAGATGAAGGCAGCCGATCGCAGCAAGGCCGAGATCGCCCTGATCATCGGCCCGGATGAATTGACGAGCGACAGTATCGTGATGCGCCTGATGACGACCGGTGAACAGTCGAGCGTGGGGCGACCCTCCGTGGTGGACGCGGTCCGTCGGTCGCTCTCCACGTTGGACACGAAATGAGCGAATCGACCTCCCTGCGTTCGCACCTGTGTGGTCGGGTGTCGGCCGAGCACGTCGGGCGAAAGGTGGTGCTCAGCGGCTGGATCGCGCGTCGTCGCGAACACGGTGAACATCTCGCGTTCCTCGATCTCCGTGATCATTCGGGCGTCGTGCAGTGCGTCGTCGATGCAAGCGTCGATGCCCGCAGCGAGTGGGTGGTGCGGATCGAGGGCACCGTGCAGACGCGCCCTGCCGGAACGGTCAACGAGAACATCCGCACGGGTGCGGTGGAGATCGTCGACTGTGTGGTCACCACGCTGAACAAGGCGGAGCCACCACCGTTTCCGGTCGATTCCCGAGCCGACGACGTCGACGAGAACGTCCGCCTGAAGTATCGCTACATCGACATTCGTCGCGAACGGATGCAGCGCAACCTGCGCATCCGCGCCAGGGTCAACTCGGCGATTCGCCGTGCCATGGAGCAGCAGGAGTTCGTCGAGGTGGAGACGCCGTTCCTGATGCCGAGCACTCCGGAGGGGGCACGCGAGTTCCTCGTGCCGTCGCGCAAGGAACCGGGTTCGTTCTATGCGTTGCCCCAGTCGCCACAGTTATGGAAGCAGCTGCTGATGGTGGCCGGAGTCGATCGGTACTACCAGATCGCCAGATGTCTGCGCGACGAGGACCTTCGCGCGGATCGGCAATACGAGTTCATGCAGCTCGATGCGGAGATGAGCTTCGTCGGTGTCGACGACGTGCTCGGCGCGATCAGCCGTGCGGTGATGGCCGCCGCCGAGGCCGTCACGGGCGGCGCACCTCCGGAGATCGAACGCATCACGTGGCAGGACGCGATGAATCGCTTCGGCGTGGACAAACCGGACATGCGCTTCGGTCTGGAGCTGATCGAACTGACGTCGGTGTTCGCCGCGACGGAGTTCAAGGCGTTCGCGCAGGCCACCTCGATCAAGGGAATTCGCGTCGATGCGGCCACGTACCAGGATGCCGCCGCTGCGGGGCGCAACAAGTTGGATCAGCTCACCGATCGCGCCAAGCAGTTGGGTGCCAAGGGTCTCGTCTGGATGCGCGTCGGTGACGGTGGTGCGCTCGACTCGCCGGTGGCGAAGTTCCTCGGGGACCACGAGAAGCAGGCGCTCCTCGCGACCACCGGCGCAGTGCCCGGCGATCTGCTCTTGCTCGTCGCCGACGAGTGGTCGACGACGTGCGAGGTTCTCGGGCAGTTGCGCAACGACATCGGTCGCCCGCCCGTCCACGAGGGTCCGTACCGCTACGTGTGGGTGGTCGACTTCCCGCTGTTCGTCGGGATCAATGCGCAGACTGGTCGCCCGCAGCCGGGTCACCACCCGTTCTGTCAGCCACATCCGGACGACATCGATCGTCTCGAGAGCGATCCGATGAGCGTCCGTGCCCTTGCCTACGACCTCGTGCTCAACGGATGGGAGCTGGGTTCGGGATCGATTCGAATTCACGACCCAGAGATGCAGCGACGCGTGTTCCGACACCTCGGTATCTCGGACGATGACGCGGATCGCCGGTTCGGATTCTTCCTGCAGCCGTTCAAGTTCGGTGCACCTCCGCACGGAGGCTTCGCCTTCGGCATCGACCGGCTGGTGGCGATCCTCGCAGGAGAGGAGAACATCCGCGAAGTGATCGCGTTCCCGAAGACGCAGTCGGGGCTGGATCCGATGACGAACGCGCCAACTCCGGTCGCCGATACGCAACTCGCCGAACTCGGCATCCGGACCCTGCCCAAGCCTGCCAAGAGCTGATCGAGTGGTTCGTCATGGTTGACGACCTCTTCAGCGCGCAGGCGGCCGAACGATTGCGCAGCCAGGCGCCTCTTGCGGCGCGACTGCGGCCGCGCACCTTGGACGACATCGTCGGTCAGGATCACTTGATCGCCAAGGGAGCACCGCTCCGTCGGCTGATCGAGTCGGATCGGTTGTCGAGTGCGATCTTCTGGGGGCCACCGGGTACGGGCAAGACGACGCTCGCCGAGGTGATCGCCGCGACCACCAATCGAGCGTTCGAACGTCTGTCGGCAGTCTCGGCTGGCGTCAAGGAAGTTCGGGAGGCGGTCGACCGCGCCGAACAGCGACTCGGCCAGCAGGGCATCGGCACGATCGTGTTCGTGTACGATATCCACCGCTTCTCGAAGAGTCAGCAGGACGCACTGTTGCCCGCGACTGAGAGTGGGGTCATCACGCTGATCGGTGCCACGACGGAGAACCCGTACTTCGAGGTCAATGCGCCGTTGCGTAGTCGAAGCACGCTCTTTCGCCTGGAGTTGCTGACCACTCCCGCGATCCATCGGTTGTTGGAGCGTGGTTTGCACGCCGAGTCGACGACGGCCGATCCGAACGCCATCGCGCTGCTCGCCGAGCGGTGTGGGGGAGACGGTCGTCAGGCGCTCACCGCACTCGAGGTGGCCTGCGCGATCGCCGGTGGGAGAGAGGTCGGTATCGCCGACGTGGAGGCTGCCCTCGGGGTGAGCGCGATGCGCTACGGCCGGGACGACCACTACGACGTGACGTCGGCGTTCATCAAGAGCATCCGTGCGAGCGACGTCGAGGCTGGAGTGTTCTGGTTGGCTCGCATGCTGGAAGCGGGAGAGGATCCTCGATTCATCGCGCGTCGACTGGTCATCCTGGCCAGTGAAGACATCGGTGTGGCCGATCCGCAGTCGCTCGTGGTGGCGGTGGCCGCCGCCCACGCCCTCGAGGTGGTGGGCCTGCCCGAAGCCCAGTTGAATCTCGCTCAGGCCGTCGTTCATCTGGCCAAGGCACCGAAGAGCAACGCGGTTTCGCAGGCGATCTGGGTGGCACGTGACGACGTTCGGCGAGGGGTCGACGTGACGGTTCCGCCGTTCCTCGCCGATGCCCACTACGCGGGTGCGGCAGACATCGGTCATGGCGTCGACTATCGCTCTCCGCACGACGATCCTGCGGCTGCGCGACGTGATCATCTGCCGGAGCAAACTGAAGGTCGGCCACGCCGAGCACAGCCCTACTTTCGCGAGAGTTGACGACGTGGTCGCGCGGTTCTCGTCACTGAATCGCGAGAAGCCCGACCTCTAGACTTCACCTACGATGACCGCCCACAAGATCTCCACGGCCGATCAGTTGCGGGAGGCATTCCTCGGGTTCTTTGCCGGCAAGGGTCACTCCCGTGTGCCGTCCGCGAGCCTCATTCCTCACGATCCCACCGTCTTGTTCACGGTGGCCGGGATGGTGCCGTTCAAGCCGTACTTCCTGGGCGACGAGGCGGCCCCGTACTCACGTGCCGTCTCGGTCCAGAAATGTGCTCGGGCCGGAGGCAAGCACAACGATCTCGACGACGTGGGTCGCACCAAGCGCCACCTCGTCTTCTTCGAGATGATGGGCAACTTCAGTTTCGGCGACTACTTCAAGCAGGACGCCATCCCGTGGAGTTGGGAACTCGTGACCGAGGTGTTCGGTTTCGACGGCGACCGTCTGTGGATCACCGTTCACGAGAGTGACGACGAAGCCGAGCAGATCTGGCACGAGCAGGTTGGTGTGCCGATGTCGCGGATCCAGCGTCTCGGCGATGCCGACAACTTCTGGCAGATGGGTGAGACCGGACCGTGCGGACCGTGCTCGGAGATCCACATCGATCGAGGACCCGCGTTCGGTCCCGACGGTGGACCGCTCAACGACCCCCACGGGGACCGCTTCCTCGAGTTCTGGAACCTGGTGTTCATGCAGTTCAACCAGTCGAAGGACGGTACTCGGACGCCACTGCCTCGACCGTCGATCGACACCGGCGCGGGACTCGAACGCATCCTCGCGTTGATGCAAGGTACCGATTCGATCTGGGAGACCGACGTGCTCTTCCCGCTGGTGGAGCGCGCCGCTTCATTGACGGGGAAGTCGTACCGCCCGGGCGACTACTCGGACCGCGACTGCTTCTCGTTGCGCGTGCTGGCGGAACATGCGCGTTCCTCGACGATGCTCGTCAACGACGGCGTGTTCCCCTCGAACGAGAATCGCGGCTACGTGCTGCGGCGGATCATTCGTCGCGCGGTCCGTCACGCCTACCTCCTCGGCACCGACACCCGTGTCATGCCCGAGCTCGCCGCGGTGGCGATCGACGTCATGGGCAACGCCTATCCCGACTTGCGCAAGAACCGCGACTTCATCCTCGGCGTCCTCGATCGCGAAGAAGATCGCTTTCGTCACACGTTGCGGACCGGAATGGGGATCCTCGACGAGGAGATGGCGAAGGGGCAGAAGTCCTTGTCGGGAGCGTCGGCCTTCCTGCTCCACGACACGTATGGTTTCCCGCTCGAACTGACTCAGGAGATCGCGGGCGAACGAGGGGTGGACGTCGACGCCGATGGATTCGGCCGCGAGATGGAAGCCCAACGCAAGCGCGCCAAGAGTGCGCGCAAGGAAGTGTCCGGGGACGAGGGCATGCAGGAGGCGTATCGCGAGATCGTCATCGAACATGGGGTCACCACCTTCGTCGGGTACGACAAGAACGAGTCGACGGCGCGTGTATTGCAGGTACTCAAGCGAGAAGACGGCAAGTGGGAGGTCTTCCTCGACGTGACACCGTTCTATGCCGAGAGCGGTGGTCAGGTGGGTGACATGGGCTCGATCACGGGTGTCTCCGGCGATTCGCGAGTGGTCGACACCACGGTTGCCGTGCCGGGATTGCGGCGCCACGTCTGGGAGATGGTCTCCGGAAGTCTCGAGATTGGCGAGGAAGTGGTCGCGCGCATCGACGTCGACGCGCGCGATGCCACTCGTCGGAACCACACCGCGACGCACGTGTTGCACCATGCCTTGCGCGAGGTCCTCGGTGAGCACGTCAAGCAGGCGGGTTCATTGGTCGCTCCAGATCGCTTGCGCTTCGACTTCAGCCACTACGCACCCCTCACCCGCGACGAGATCGAACGAATCGAGACACTCGCCAATGCGGAGGTGTTGCGCAACGAGGACACCGAGGCCTACGAGACGTCCAAGGACGACGCGATTGCCTCCGGGGCGATCGCCTTCTTCGGCGACAAGTACGGCGACGTGGTGAGGGTGCTCCGCGCGGGGTCGTCTTTCGAGTTCTGCGGCGGCACGCACGTCTCGGCGACGGGCGACATCGGCGCGATCAAGATCGTCGCGGAGTCGAGTATCGGCTCCAACCTGCGGCGGATCGAGGCGGTCACTGGCGCGAACACCGTCCGCTACTTGAGCACGATGCAGTCGGCGGTGGAGGATGCGGCCCGCCTGCTCGGCGCGCAGCCGACGGAGATGGCCGGGGCGATCGCCAAGAAGATGGAGGAGATCAAGGCCCTGCAGGACGAGATTCGCCAACTCCGATCAGCCCACGCTCGTTCGAAGTCCGCCGAATTGCAGGCGTCCGTCCGAGACGGCCTCGTGGTGGAGCGGGTCGACGGGCTCGAGCCGTCCGATCTGCGGGAGTTGGCTTTGGCGATCCGCGAGGCAGAGGCGGTTCGTGGTGTGGTCCTCGGTGGTGTGGCCCCGTCGGGCGGCGTGGCCCTCGTCGCAGCGGTGAAGAAGTCGAGTGGTGTGCAGGCCGGCGAGATGATCAAGGAGGCGGCCCGCAAGGTGGGCGGCGGCGGTGGTGGCAAGGGTGACGTGGCGACTGCCGGTGGCAAGGATGCGGCTGCTCTCGATGAAGCGCTGCAGATTGCTCGCGCGGCAGCCGCGAAGGTGTTGGTCTGACGTCTTGCGAGTGATCGGCATCGATCTCGGGTCGAAACGGATCGGTGTGGCTGCCAGTGACGCGAGCGGAACCCTCGCTTCGCCCGTGACGGTGATCCGTCGCAGCGGCGACGAGCGCAAAGATCATCGAGCGATCGCCGAATTGGTCGAGGAATACGAAGCCGAGGCGGTCGTCGTCGGTCTACCCATCTCGATGTCTGGTGACCTCGGACCGGCGGCACGTGCTGCCGCGGACGAAGCGAAGCGGATGGCTAGCGTCGTCGGTGTGCCCGTTCACACTCATGATGAACGTCTGACGACGAAGTCGGCGGAGGCCGCGTTGATCGAGAACAAGATGAAGGCGCAAGCGCGGCGGCGAATCATCGACCAAGTCGCAGCGGCCGTGATGTTGCAGTCCTGGCTCGACGCGGCGAAGATGCGCGACGGCAGATGATCGATCCACTGCTTCCCGGTGGGCAGACTCGGCGCGCCGAACCAGCAGAGAATTGGTCGGAGGATCCTTGGGATCGTCCGGATGTGGCGGCGCGGTCCGGTCGTCTCGGATCCGCCGCGTTACCCCCCGACCATCAGGAGTGGTGGCCACATTTGAAGCGGGTGGTCGTCGTCGCGGTTGCGGTGAGTCTGCTGTTCGGATCCGCGGGTCTGTGGTATCTCGGGCAGGTCAACCCTGCAGGTGGTGACGAAGTGGCGACGAACTTCACGATCAACGACGGCGACACGCTCGAGTCGATCGCGCAACGTCTGAAGGACGATGACTTCATCTCCAACGCGGCGATCTTCAGGTGGTACGTCGGACGTAACGGCGGTCTCGAAGTGATCCCTGGCTACTACCAGGTGGTCAAGGGTTCGCACATGGGCGACATCATGGCGCGCCTCGGCACTCCGCCCGCCGCGACCTTCGTCAACGTCACCTTCCCCGAGGGATTCACGGTCGACCAGATGGGTGCCCGACTCGCCGAACGGACGCTGCGATTGAATGCCGAGACGTTCGTGGCTGCGGCGAACTCCTCGACCATCGAGACCTGGTTGCGACCAACGGCGGAGGGTTCCTTGGAAGGCCTCTTGTTCCCCGACACCTATCAGGTGTCCGGTGAGGAGTCGGAGTCCCAGGTGGTCTCGCGAATGGTGTCGCTGATGGAACGGGTGGGGCGACAGGAGGGGTTGGACGAGTCCGATGACCTCGTCGGCTATTCGCCGTACCAAGTCCTGATCGTCGCATCGATGATCGAACGCGAGGCGAAGGTGGCAGAAGATCGTGCGAAGATCGCGCGCGTCATCTACAACCGTCTCGACTTGCGCATGCCGCTACAAATCGACGCCACGCTCTACTACGGGGCACCGGCAGGTGCCGAATTCTCTGTCCTCAAGGAAGCCGACACCCCTTACAACACCTACAAGCGCAGAGGACTACCGCCCACGCCGATCGCGAGTCCGGGTCGCGCCTCGATCGTGGCCGCACTCAATCCGGCGCCCAATCCCAACGCCGCGGACGAGATCTGTCGGGGCGTCACGCCGCCTTGTCGATACCTCTATTACGTGCTCGCCAACGCCGAGGGCGGTCACGAGTTCGCCGCCACGTTGAAACAACACGAACGCAACGTGGACGAGGCGCGTCAGGCCGGGATCCTGCCATGAGTGTCGCCCCCGACGTGGTCGCACTCGTGGTTGGATCACCCGTCGCGCACAGCCTTTCGCCGGCGATGCACAACGCAGAGTTTCGTCGCCGTGGGGAGCGTCACGCCTATGCGGCTCACGAGTTGGCGCGGGGAGGATTGGCGGAGTTCGTCGCCTTTCTTCGCGGCGGTCGAGTGGCCGGACTGTCGGTGACGATGCCGCTGAAGGATGAGGCGTTCGATCTCGTCGACCGGCGTGATGCAGCGTCCACCCGATGCGGCTCGGTGAACACCATCTCGTTCGACGATGGCGTGGTCAGTGGATGGAACACCGATGGCGACGGTTGTGTGCGCGCACTCGAGTCGACCGGGAAGTCGGTCGTCGACGCGACGTGTGTCGTGCTCGGCGCGGGTGGCACCGGGCGCGCGGTCGTCGAGGCGTTGGGTCGCCGCGGAGCTCGCGAAGTGGTCGTGGTCAATCGCTCCTCGGAGGCGGCTCACCGCGCTGCTTCCTGCGCTGATGTCGGCATCGTCGGTTCGGCAAACGACGTCGAGCGCGCCGACTTCCTCGTCAACACCACTCCGGTGGGGATGAAAGGCGTCGGCGACGACGAGGTGCCCATCGATCCACGCCTCGTGCCCGTGGAGTGCGTCGTGTTGGATGCGGTGTATTCACCCCTCGTCACGCCGTTGCTCGCAGGCGTCCGTGATCGCGGTGTGACTGCGATCGACGGTTTGTGGATGCTCGTGCATCAGGCGGCACTGCAACAAGAGATTTGGTTCGGCTACCACGCTGACGTCGCCGTGATGCGCCGAGCGGCCGAGGCCGAGTTGGCGCGCCGATAGCCTGAGCGTGTGTTGCGTTATCTGACCGCGGGGGAGAGTCATGGCCAGGCCCTCACGGTGACGGTCGAGGGGCTGCCCGCTGGTTTGCCCGTGACCAAGGAACAGATCCAGGCGGAGTTGGCTCGCCGCCGACTCGGCTTCGGTCGCGGCCCTCGTCAGCGTTTCGAGGCCGACGACATCGAGTTGCTCGGTGGCATTCGTCACGGCCGCACGCTCGGCTCCCCGGTGTCGATCATGATCCGCAACACCGAATGGTTCCGCAGCGACGTGTGGCACGAAGAGATGTCGCCTGCACCCGGCAAGACGAACAAGCCGCTCACGACGCCACGTCCCGGACACGCCGACTTGACGGGAATGCAGAAGTACGGGTTCGACGATGCGCGTGACGTGCTGGAGCGCGCGAGTGCGCGGGAGACGGCGGCCAGGGTCGCGGCAGGAACGCTCGCCAAGCTGTTGCTCGCCGAGATCGGGGCCACGGTGATGTCGCACGTGATCCAACTCGGTGCCGAACGTGTCGGATCGTCGCTGCGACCGACGTCTGCAGATCTCGTCCTCATCGACGAGTCGCCCGTGCGCTGCTTCGACAAGGACTCTGAAGCGCGGATGATCACCGCGGTCGAGGATGCTGCTCGCGATGGTGACAGCCTCGGCGGCATCGTCGAGGTGCTCGCCTACGGCGTGCCAGTCGGGCTCGGCAGCCACGTGCATTGGGATCGCAAACTGGATGGCCTGTTGGCCCAAGCGATACTCAGTATCCAGGCGGTGAAGGGCGTCGAGATCGGCGATGGCTTCGAGGTGGCGGGTCGGCGTGGAAGCGCCGCACATGACGCGATCTCGTGGGACGAGGAGAAGGGCCAGTATTCCCGTGAGACGAGTCTCGCGGGAGGCACCGAGGGCGGCATGTCGACGGGTGAGGTGCTCGTCGTTCGCGCGGCGATGAAG
>JBJTFU010000200.1:0-16675 GCA_046093585.1 Ilumatobacteraceae bacterium
GCAGTGGTCGTCGCAACGAGCAGCATGCTCCGCCACGGCTCACTACGACCATGGGGGCAAGTCGCAGCGATGGGGGCGGTGTTCATCTTCGTGTATTCGTCCGTCGGACTGTGGAAGAACGACTTTCACGACTCATTCTTCGGTCCACCGCAGAGGACCGACCTCACCGCTGCAATCGAGGAAGCACGAAGTTGGTGCGTCAACAAGGACGACGACGATGAGATCTTCCTCACCAGTTACTCGATCCTGCTTCCCTGCGAAGTGATCCGCGAACTTCGCTAGCCTGAGGCGAAATCGCGGGTGTAGTTCAGTGGTAGAACATCAGCTTCCCAAGCTGAGAATGCGGGTTCGATTCCCGTCACCCGCTCAAAAGGCTGACAATCATCAAACTGCCATTCCCCTTGCCTTTCGTCTACACCGTCAAGGCAACGCCACTCGATAGGGGGCAGGCGCGCAGCGAGTTGGTGTTCGGAAATGACGACACGGCACAAGTCGGTTTTCTGACATTGGGGCACTCTCGCCATCGCCAAAGGACTCGTCGTAGGCGCCGAGACAAGCGATTTCGTTGCTTTGCGTCAACCCACACACGCCAGAATCAGATTGCCTTATTGCAACTGCCGAATCAATCGTGCCGATCCTTGTTGGTAAGAGACTCCCCGATTCGTAGCCGGGACCAGTAGACCCCCAACACCAAATGCCCCCACCCCGCTCGAGAGCGCACGTCCCTAGATCCACCGAGATGTCGATCACGTCTTTGGGCCCAGGTATCCGATAGGGAGTCTCCACGGGCACCCCCATCGAAGCACCTGCTGCCCCATACTTGTTCGGCCCCCAACACCAGACCTCACCGGGACTGTCGACCAAACAAACATCGTCTCCATGTTCGTCGGCAATCATTCGAGCCGTCGGAAAATTGGGCAACTTTGTAGGCTTGGAAAGCCCCACAAGTGACCGTCCACCTCCCCAACAGCGAAGGCTTTGGTCGCGAAGAACGGCACACGCGCCCCCACTCTCAAGCGCAATGGCCCGAACGGCCTTCGTAATCCCTCGTACTCGTGCCGGGGCGTAGTCCCTCAGTAATGCCGAGCGGTTGGTGGTTCCTGTGCCCATCACGCCGGCAAGATTGTTGCCCCAACACCACACTTCGCCCTTTTTCAAGACTGCACATCCGGAACCCCACCCAGAAAGGCTGACGCTTACCGCTCCTCGTATTCGCGGAACTGCGGTTGGTCTTGGTATCGCACCGGCTCGTGGCCCAAACCCAAGGCCGGCTCCGTCATAGCCCCAACAAATCAGGCTCCCGTCTCTTGCTGCAACGCAAACCCCACTCTCCCTAACTGCAACGTCAACCACGGGGGGCAGACCCGGAATGATCGTTGCAGGGAAGGGATCTGGAACGGCGAAATAATTGTCAAGACCCAAATCAAACCCTCGGCCCCAACACACAAGCTGACTCTTGCGAGACACGGCGCAAGAAATCAACCTCGACATGGTGTCATTTTCAAACAGGCTCATTGGTCTTGCTGACGATGCTTCGAGGGTGCGCAAGGCAACGGCCTTGCTCAAGTCAAGGTGCGATCCGGGCGCAACACCCGTGATGAGGACCGTCAGTACAACAATTCTCCACGAGCCCGACCGCAACACGTTGTTCATCGGGAGGGTCGTTGTTCTTGTGAATTGCCACCAATTTCTCGTTGCATTCTTCGGACCCTTCCCACAATCAACCATGAGGCGAACAAGCCAAAAGCGCCACAAGCAATGCCTGCAAGGCCGGTGAGAAAGTCGGTTTCGCTCTGCGTATCTGACATCAACAAGTTACGAACCCCATCACCCAGAACGAGGATGCTGATCAACTGGGTCGACGTAGACAACGCAAGGGACTCAAGACGGAAATGTCTTTCGTGTTGTGAAGCGAACTCTTCCCATTCTGAAATCGGATCGTCGCTCATTTTCAGGAAGAGGCTGATGATCTGAATTCGGATCTGATTGTGCGAACAAATGATGTCCGAATACAAACACACAAACGGGATGAGCAGCACAACGGGTCGAACCGAGACATCACCACTCACCCCAAATGCGACGCCACCAAGGACTGCTGAAACGAAAAGTTTGTATTTCAGCCAATCATTTCGAATCTGCTCAGAGGCAAGGATTTCATTTCTTAGGGACCAAAATGGGTCGGCCACGTTTTGAGATTACAGGAATTCGCGCTAGGCATTTACCCGCTCTAGAGCGAGACGAGCGCCCACAGTGCGGCGACCAATCCGACGAGCGCCATGATGATCGTGCGGGCCTTCGGCGCGGCAGCAAGATCACCGGACTCGGTTCGACGTTGCGGGGGTCGCACGAGCGCGAGCATGTTGCCCACGAACATCGCGCCACCGAAGGCGAGGACCAACCACGCCAAGATGTCTTCGCCGAGGAACACCTAGTTCCCCACCAACTCGTCGACCACACGGTCGCGGGCGATGTTCTCGAAGCGCGTGTACGCCTCCAGCCACGCCAGGTCTGCCTTGCCAAGAGGGCCGGCGCGGTGCTTGGCCACCATCAGTTCGGCATACCCGCGCAGGTTCGGATCCTGTTCGTACACCTCGCCGCGATAGAGGAACATCACCACGTCGGCGTCCTGTTCGAGGGCGCCCGACTCGCGCAAATCTGACAACGTCGGGCGCTTGTCCTGACGGGTCTCGAGTTGACGGCTCAACTGACTGAGCGCGAGGACGGGAACGTTGAATTCGCGGGCGAGCAACTTCAGCTTTCGGCTGATCTCACTCACCTCCAACTGACGGTTCTCGGGTCGACCATCGCCGCCCATCAATTGCAAATAGTCGATCACGATCAGCCCGATGGATCCTTCGCGGCTGAACACGCGACGAGCCTTGGCGCGAATCTGTCCGACGGAGGTTCCCGCCGAGTCGTCGATGATCAAAGGAATGTCCAATCGACCGACGGCGTGACCGATCTTGGTCCAGTCCTCGGAATTCGGTCGACCGAGGCGAAGGACCGTTCCGTCCACTCGTGCCTCGCTGGCGAGGATTCGTTGCGCGAGTTCGGCCTTGGCCATTTCCAACGAGAAGAACAACACGGGTTTGCCCGAGTGTTGTGCGGCATGCACGGCAATACCGAGGGCAAGTGCGCTCTTACCCATCGCGGGGCGTGCTCCGACGATGTTCAGCGTTCCCGGCTGCAGACCGAGGAGGATGCGATCGAGATCGACGAGTCCCGTGGGAATGCCGGTGATGGTCTCCTTCGCGTTGAAGCGCTCTTCGAGCGTCTCCATCATCTTTTTCATCAATTGTTCGAGCGTCTCGGAGTTGTCGCCCACCTGGCTCTCCGACACGTTGAAGATGCGACTCTCCGCTTCGTCCAGCGCCCTCTCCACGTCGTCGGGCTCGCTGTAGGCGATCTCGGCGATCTCCGAGGCTGCACCGATCAGGCGCCGCAAGCGTGCAGTGTCGCGAACGATCTTCGCGTAGCGGTCGGCGCTCGTGATCGCCGGCGTGTTGTTCTGCAGCGAGAGCAACGCGTCCATGCCGCCCACCGAGTCGAGCAGGCCGGCGCGGCGCAGCTCGTCGCCGACCGTGATCGGGTCGACTGGTTCACCCGACGTGTTGAGCGAACGAATCGCGTCGTAGATGTGTCGATGTCCCGGCTTGTAGAACTCGTCAGGGTGAACGCCACGTTCGAGCGCTACACCTACCGCTTCGCGCGACAACAACATCGCGCCGAGCAACGAGGCTTCGGCGTCGAGGTTGTGTGGCGGTACTCGATTGGCGGAACGAGCCTGTGTGTTCGACATGGAGACACCTTGCCCGATCGCGCCTGTTGATCGCTAGTGGATGAGCCTGTGATTTTGCTGGGGATTAGCCAGCAACCACCGACACGGTGACGGTGCCAGAGACACCGTGCATGTCGATCGTCACCTGGTGCTCACCGACCGCGCGGATGGGCTCGCCGAGCACGACTGCCTTGCGATCCACTGAGGCACCGGTTTGGGCGGCGATCGCCGCCGCCACGTCGGCTGCGGACACCGAACCGAACAAGCGGCCCTCGTTGCCCGCCTTGGCCGTCACCGTGATCTGGCGCTTGCCGAGATCGGCGATCAAGTTGGTCGCCGTCTCGCGATCGGCGGCCTCCTTCTGCTGACGGGCCTTCTTCATCGAATCCGACTGGCGCACCGTGCCCTCGGATGCCACCACGGCCAAGCCGTTCGGCAAGAGGAAGTTACGGGCGTGACCGGACGACACGTTCACGATGTCGCCGCGGCGACCGACGCCAGCGACGTCTGAGCGAAGCAGCACCTGCATGACTATGCCTCCTCGGTCGATGCCGCAACCTCGGTTGCGGGGGTCTCGGTGGCGGCAACCTCGGCCTCGATCACGTCGGCATAAGTGTCGACGAGTGCGTTCTCTGCATCCGGGCGGCGACGGTTCGGGCGCTCACCGTAACCGTCCTCCTCGCCTCGGCGCGGGGCGCGGGTGGACGCGACGCGCTTGGTGTACGGCAACAGCGCCATCTCTCGGGCGTTCTTGACCGCAGTTGCAACGTCGCGCTGCTGTTGCACGTCGTTGCCGTTCATCCGCCGCGCCTTCAACTTGGAGCGGTCCGACATGAACCGCTGCAGCAGGTTGACGTCCTTGTAGTCGATGTATTCGACCTTCTCTGCGTTCAGCAGGTTCGGGCGCTTCTTGTACTTGCGCATCGCAGCCCGTGCTGCGCGCTCCTTGTTCTTCTTACTGGTCATGTTTCGTTTCCTTTACTGAGATCAGAACGGCTCTTCGCCGCTGTCGTAGGGGCTCGGCTCGCCGCCAGGGTTGGCGCCGCGGTTGCCACCGCCGCCGCCGCCTTCGCCGCGTGGTGTGCGCTCCACTTGGGCGGTCGCCCAGCGCAGGCTCGGTCCGAGTTCGTCGGCGATGACATCGATCGCGGTGCGCTTGTCACCCTCGCGCGTCGTGTACTCGCGCTGTTCCAGACGTCCCGTGACGACGACTCGGGTGCCCTTGTGCAACGAAGCGGCGGCGTTCTCGCCGAGTTGACCCCAGGCGGTGACGTTGAAGTAGGAGGTCTGCTCCTGCCACTCGCCGTTTACTTGGTAACGGCGACCAACGGCGATACCGAACGACGCCACTCCTCGACCGGTGGTGGTGAAGCGAAGTTCCGGATCGCGGGTGAGATTTCCCACCAGGGTGATCGTGTTGTCAGCCATGTTGTTGATGCTCCTTCGATGAAGTGTGTGGTCAGGCCGACTTGACGACCATGCCGCGACGAGCAGCTTCCTGGTCGGGAAGTCGGAGAAGTTTGTGGCGCAACACGTCGTCGGACAACTTGAGCGTGCGCTCGACCTCGTCGAGTGCTCCGCCTTGGGCGACGATGTTGAACACTGCGTAGTACCCATCGAGTTGCTTGTTGATCGGGTAAGCGAGACGACGCTTGCCCCACCAGTCAGGCGACCCGTGCACCGAGCCACCGACGCCTTGTACGGCCTTGGTGACTTGGTTGATCCAACTGTGTGCCGCGGACTCTTCCAGAGTGCCGCTCACGATGACCATCAACTCATATGCACGCATCGGTGCATCAACTCCCTTCGGTTCCGGCTTTGCGGGCCGGAGCCCCCGTGGGGGCAGGGTGGATAAGGACTGAGCAGGGTATCGCCACGAACCAACCGTGCCACCAGGGTGTGGCAGGTCACTGCTGAGTCAGTGGTTATTGGGCTTGGCGACGCGTGTTGGCCTGGGGGCTGGCCATCGGCAGCGAACGCAACAAGTGATGCCAACCACAGGAGCGGCATGCCTCCACGACGTAGGCGGTGTACTCGCCTCCCCGTGTGCGGGCCGCCAATTGCCTGAAATCTTCCAGTTCGTTGGGCTTGGTGATGCACCGTCCATGGCTCGGCAGGCGAGGACCGAAGACGTAACTGACGAGCACCACGTTGTCGTCCACGCAAATCGGACAACGCACCTCCGTCTCGTCGCCGAAGTTGCGAGCAGCGCGCAACAAGTCGGGGTGCGCATCGCACACCTGATCACGACGCAAGCGGCCGCGGCGGTACTCGTTGATCAAGGCTCGCCGCGAGAGCCGATGGTCGATCACGCCGGAGAGCGCCACACCGTGGTCGTCGGTCAGCGACAACGCGCTCAACCATCCCTGCTTGCGGCGCACTCCCATGACGCCGAACGATAGTCAGCGGCGAGGTGTAGCGGAGGGACGAGATGCCCACCACTCGTCGAGCCGGCGACGAATTTCGGCGTCACCGACCAACCCTTCCTCGAGCCGAATCTCCATCAGGAAGTCGAGCGCTTGACCGACTTCCCGGGACGGCGCGATGCCGAGATGATCCATCACCTGCTGACCATCCATCTCCGGGCGCAACGCGGCCAGTTCCTCTTGCTTGGCCAGTTCCGCGATTCGTCCCTCCAAATCATCCATTCGTTTGGCCAGCATCAGCGCCTTCTTCTCGTTGCGCGTCGTGCAGTCGCAGCGGGTCAACACGTTCAACTCGTTGAGGAGCGGTCCCGCATCGCGCACATACCGACGCACAGCCGAGTCCGTCCATCCCATCTGATAGGTGTGGAACCGTAGGTGCAGTGCCACGAGCTCAGTGATCGCTTCCACGTCCTCGCTCGAATACTTGAGTGCCTTCAGGCGGTTCTTCGACATCCTCGCCCCCACCACCTCGTGATGATGGAACGACACGCCCTTGCCCTCGTGATACGCGCGGGTCTTGGGCTTACCGATGTCGTGGAACAGCGCGGCAAGTCGAGTGATGCGGAAGTCGAAGTCGCTCGTCGCGTCGCGTCGGACGTTCTCCACCACCGCGAAGGTGTGTGACAACACGTCCTTGTGGCGATGAATCGGGTCCTGTTCCAGGCGCATCGCCGGGAGTTCGGGGAAGAAGCAATCGGCAAGACCCGTCTCCACGAGGAACCACAGGCCCATCGTCGGGTGGTCGAGCACGATCAGTCGGTCGAGTTCGTTGCGAATCCGCTCCGCCGACACGATGTCGAGCCGATCGGCCATTTCCTTCACCGCCTGAACGAGTTCGGGTACGGGTTGCAACGAGAGCATCGAGATGAAGCGGGCCGCGCGCATCATGCGCAAGGGGTCGTCGCTGAAGCTCACCGTCGGAGAAAGTGGTGTGCGCAAGGTCTTCGACATCAGATCGGCCATCCCACCGAAGGGATCGACGAGCGTCGGTGAGTCGGAGGTGATCTCGAGCGCCATCGCGTTCACCGTGAAGTCGCGGCGTGAGAGGTCCTCTTCGATGTCCTTGGAGAAGCGCACCTCTGGTTTGCGGGAGTCGGGTGAATATGCCTCTGCTCGATGTGTCGTGATCTCGTAGGTGCGATCGCCCTTGCGACACGCCACGGTGCCGAAGCGTTCCCCGGGTGCCCACACCGCATCGGCCCACGGTGCGACGATCGCGCGAATCTCGTCGGGGGTCGCATCGGTCGTGAGGTCGAAGTCCATCTCCCCGCCCACCCGATCGATCATCAAGTCGCGCACCGTTCCGCCGACGAGGAACGCGCGCTTGCCCGCGGCGACGAACAGGCGTGCCGGCTCGGCAACCTCGGCGATGATCGGCGCGAACCGTTGCGGAATCACGGAATTCAGGTTAGGGCTGCTCATCGCAGTCGTTCGTGGATGAACGACGACTACCGTCTTTCAGTGTCGATTCGTAGCATTGCGCGGCCACTCGCACGACCGATCGCGTTGGCACTCGTCGCCTTCACGTTGCCCAGCACGCACGTCACCGCCGCCGCAGTGCCCGAGAGCGTCGAAGTCCAGCTGGTTGCCCAGAACTTCAACGTGGCCACCAATCGCCAACTGCGTTTCGTGCTCGGCATCGCCGACGAGGTGGTGCGCAATGCGCTCGCCGCGGATCCCACGGCACGGGTCAACATCGCCGTCGGCGCGGCCATCACCAACCGCAGTCAGTTGCTGGACGTCGCCGAAGGGAGTGGTGCCTTCGATCGCGTCGCCGAGACGAGTTTGCGCATCCGCCAACTCGATCGGAACGAGTCGGGCGACTTCATCGTCCAGTCGTCACTGATCGGGAACTTCCGCCGACTCACCGGCGGCATTCACCCGGTCACCGTCGAGTTGTCGCGTGACGACGTCGTGGTCGGCAGTGTCACGTCGTTCATCAACCTGTTCGCGGAGACCGAGCAGGTGCCCGTGATGCCCGTGAGCGTGGTCGTGTCGATCGATGCCGCCAATTCGTTCACTCCGCAGGGCGAGACCCGGATCACCGACCAAACTCGGAGCCAGTTGGAGGCGATCGCGGGTCTCGTAGAACTCGGCCCCGCACCTCTCAGCGTGCAGGTCGCTCCCCACGTGCTCGAAGCACTCGCTCGTTCGACCGACCCGACCGACGTCGCGTTGCGTGACCGGTTGGTAGCCGCACTGCCACGGCACGAAAACTTGCCCACCACTTTCGTTCCCTTCGATCCTTCGAGTGCGTCTCGCTCGTCGCTCGTCGATGCATTCACCGAACAACTGCAATTCGGCGAAGTGGCCATCGATCGGTACAACGGCGATGCACCGCTCGATCGAACGGTGTGGTTCTCGCGGGTTCCCGTCGACCGCGATGGTGTCTCGCTCACACGACAACTCGGTTTCCAGACGCTCGTGCTCGCGCCACAAGCGGCACGGGACTTGGGTGCCCTCGACAACTACGCCAAGCCCTACCGAGTCGACGGATCTGGCGGTGGGTCGAGCATGGTGCTGCGCACCGCCGATCCGCTCCATGGTCGACTGCTGTCGACACAGACCGGGGATCAACTCGTCACTGCCTACACGATCGCTGCGGATCTCCTCATCGAACGACAACAGATCATCGCCGGAGGAGGTGATCCGGCGACACGTCACGCCGTGCTCGTCTCGAACACCGGTAATCCTCCGGTCGCGGGAATCGCCACGCCCTTGCTCATCGCTCTGTCCCGTGCGCCACAGCTGAGCCTGCGCGGTCTGGCCAGCGCATCAGTGTCCCTCACCGGAACCTCCACCGTGAACCTGCCGCGAGCGGACCGTGTCTCGCTCCTCGATCGACGCGAGCCGCTGCGCGCGATGATCGACGAGATTGCGTCCACGTCGTCGATGCTCACTCCCGACGCGCCGCAGCACGAGGCGTGGCGGATTTCCCGCCTGTCATGCGGTCATGACGTTCTCGACGAAGACGAGTTTCGGTCGTGCATTCGGGGTCTGCGCGGCCAGTTGCGCGCGTTGCGCAACCAGGTGAGCATCCCGGAGTCGCTCACGTTCACCCTTGGTGGCCGCGAAAGCGAACTGCGTCTGCAGGTACGCAACGAATCTGCGCAACCCTTGTCGGTGATCGTGTCGATGAACAGCGCAAAACTGCAGTTTTCCGAAGGACCGCAGCTCGTTTCGATTCCTCCCACGTCCTCACTCGACTTGCTGTTCCCCGTGCGCGCTCGCGCGAACGGCAGGTTCCCCGTCGAAGTGGTACTCACTACTCCCGACGGAAACACCCAGGTGGGACGGCGTGTACCGATGACCGCGCGAGTGAGTGCGCTTGCGGGGCTCGGTCAGGTTGTTACCGGTGCGTCAATAATCATCCTGCTCACTTGGTGGGTTTCACATTGGCGAAAGAAGCGACGTGAGCAGGCGACCCAAAACCACCCCGCATTACACTGACGCGCATGACCATTCGCATCGTCACCGACAGCGCCTGTGATCTTCCTCAGCAACTCGTCGATCAACATCGCATCACCATCGTTCCTTTGTCGATCCGCTTCGGCGACAAGGAGTACATCGACCGCAAGGATCTGACCAAGGAACAGTTCTGGCAGATGTGCTCGTCGTCGCCGGTGCTCCCCGAGACGGCGGCTCCCTCCCCGGGCCAGTTCGAAACCGAATACCGCCGCCTCAAGCAGGAGGGTGCGACCGGCATCGTCGTCGTCAGCCTCTCGTCGGACCTGTCGGCCACCATGCAGAGCGCCGAACTCGCGGCTCGTGCGGTCGCCGGCGAGATCGACGTACGCATCGTGGATAGCCGTTCCGCCTCCATCGGCGAAGGCATCACCGCGGTGGCGTGCGCGAAGAA
Organism: Ilumatobacteraceae bacterium; assembly: GCA_046093585.1. Taxonomy (GTDB): domain Bacteria; phylum Actinomycetota; class Acidimicrobiia; order Acidimicrobiales; family Ilumatobacteraceae; genus UBA3006. The sequence goes on from JBJTFU010000200.1 coordinate 10,064, forward strand.
GGCGGCGGCGGGCGCGACCATCGAAGAGGTAGTGGCCCTCGGCACGCAACTCGCGGAGAAGTCCAAGGTGTGGGGTGCCCTCGACACGCTGGAGAACCTGAAGAAGGGTGGTCGCATCGGCGGGGCCAAGGCCATGTTGGCCTCCGCACTGTCGATCAAGCCGATCATCGAGGTCCGTGGCGGCAAGGTCGAAGAGGGTGGCAAGCAGCGCACGCGCAGCAAGGCCCTCGCATTCCTCGTGGAGAAGGTCCGTAATGCTGGCCCGATCGAGAACCTCTCCGTGTTGCAGGCCCAGTGCGACGACCTCGACGTGCTCGTGGGCGAACTGCGCAAGGTGTACAGCGGCGAGATCATCGTCGGCGACATCGGTCCGGTTATCGGTGCCCACACGGGTGCCGGCACCATCGGTGTCGCATATCACCACGCCTGAGATCACTCACTCCGCACTAGTTCAAGCACTAGCGTCGCGTCACGACGATGACGCAAAGAGAGGTGCTCGGTGAGTTGATCGGCGATCGCTATCGCCTCGACCGACACATCGCCAAGGGCGGCATGCCGAGGTCTGGCTGGCCAGCGACATCAAGTTCGACCGCAAGGTGGCGGTCAAGATCCTCAAGCCGCACATGGCGAGCGATCCGAAACTGGTGGAGCGCTTTCGTCGGGAAGCCGTTGCCTGTGCCGGCATCAACCACCCCAACATCGTGGCGGTCTACGACTGCTTGGAGCACCACGGCCAGCAAGCCGTAATCATGCAATACATCAAGGGCAAGAGCCTCCGTGACGTGCTCGATCGGCAGCGGACACTCGGACCACAGCTGACCATCCATATCGGCATGTCGGTCGCCGCGGCGCTCGAGGAGGCACACAACCAGAACATCATCCATCGCGACGTGAAGCCGGGAAACATCCTGATCACCAAGGGTGGCGACGTGTTCCTCACCGACTTCGGCATCGCCAAGGCCCTCGACTCGAGCGGCGAGGACGACCTCACGAACGACAACATCATGATGGGTACCGCCAAGTACCTCTCGCCGGAACAAGTCCGTGGCAAGCCGCTCGACGGTCGCGCCGATCTCTACGGTCTCGGGCTCGTGTTGTACGAGTGCCTCGCAGGCAAGGTGCCGTTCATCGGCGAGACGGACGCCGACACCGCACTCGCCCGACTGCAACGCGCACCGACGGATCTCGCCCGACTCCGCCCGACCCTCTCGCCACAACTCGTGAAGGTGGTGATGACACTGTTGGCTCGCAACCCGGACGACCGCTACCCCACGGGCTTTGCAACACAGATGGCGTTGCTCGCTGCGAGTACCGGGCATCTCGACCGCACCACGGAACTCACCCCTCCCGCCGGCTTGCCGATGGTCGAGCCAGAAGAGAAGTTGGCGGGGTTGGACGTGTCGATCGACGACGACATCGCGCCAGAAGTCGTCGCGCCGCGTCACGCTCCCCGCAAGGAGAGTCGCAAGTTGTTCGCGCTGTTGGTCGCACTCGGCTTTGCCGCCGCCGGTGCACTATGGGCGGTGTCGCGTGAACCGCAGACCGTCACGCCGGTCAGTGAAGAGGCGACGAGCGTTCCACTCGGCCCGGTCGGCATCGCCGCGATCACGAGCTACGACCCGAACGGTGACGATGGCGAGGAAAACGAAGCGCTCACACCGTTCCTCCTCGACGGCAATCCCGAGACGCAGTGGACGAGCACCTGCTACGCCAACCAGTTCTTCGGCTCCAAGCAGTACGTCGGGCTCACGATTCAGCTCAGCCAACCGGCGACGGGGACGCTCGACCTCAACATGGGCAATGCCCCGTGGACGATCGAGGTGTACCAGTCGCTCGAAGGGGGCAAGGCCACGGTCGGCGAATGGGGCGAGCGCACGGCGCAGAAGTTCAACTCGCGTCGCCGCGGCTCGACCTTCGACATCACCTCTCCTGCGCAGTACCTGCTGGTGTTGTTCACCGAGGCCGGTCGCGGCCCCGCATGCAGCAGCGCCAACCCGTTCCAGACGATCGTCTCGGGAGTGACCTTCACCCAGAGTTAGCCTCGAGTCGTGGAATCCGAACAACGCGACGGCGACAAGTGGTTGTAGCGATTCCTCGACGTGCTGGACGACGGCATCCCCTTCGTCCGCGACCGCACCACGCTGCCGCTCGTCAAGATCGTGCGGGGAACGGTGTTCGGCGCCTTCGCCGTGCTGGGCGCCGTACTCGTCTTCTTCTTCCTGTTGCTTGCGCTGTTTCGCGGGGTGAACGAATTGCTCGATCTGTGGTGGTCGCGTGAGACCGCGGTGTGGGCGAGTTACCTCCTCCTCGGCGGGATGTTCCTCCTCATCGGTGGTCGTCTGATGCGACGTCGCAGTCCGCGTGACTAATTTGGGTGAGCCCTCACCCCGAAAGCGAGCGACATGTCGACCTCACATCACCGCGTACTGATCATCGGTTCCGGACCTGCCGGGCTCACCGCCGCCATCTATACGGCGCGCGCCAGCCTGCAGCCGCTCGTCATCGAGGGTGAACCCTCCTCCACGTCGGATCAGCCGGGCGGTCAGCTCATGCTGACCACGGAGGTGGAGAACTTCCCGGGGTTTCCCGAGGGGATCATGGGGCCAGAGTTGATGACGCGTTGTCGTGAACAGGCCGCTCGGTTCGGTGCGCAATTCATCACCGAGAAAGTGACGAAGGTCGACTTCTCCGCACGACCGTTCAAGGCATGGGTGCGCGACACGTCGTACACGGCCGACAGTGTGATCGTCTCGACCGGAGCGCAGTCCCTGATGCTCGGTCTGCCCGAGGAGAGCCGTCTGATCGGTCACGGTCTGTCCACCTGTGCGACTTGCGACGGCTTCTTCTTCCGCGGTCAGAACATCGTCGTCGTCGGTGGAGGTGACTCCGCTCTCGAAGAGGCGCAGTTCCTCACGAAGTTCGCCGCCAAGGTCACGATCGTGCACCGTCGCGACACCTTGCGGGCCTCGAAGATCATGCAGGAGCGCGCGTTTGCCAACGAGAAGATCGAGTTCCTGTGGAACTCCCAGGTGACCAAGATCCTCGGTGAGGACAAGGTGACGGGTATCGAAGTGGCCAGCACGGTCGACGGTTCCATGTCCACGCTCGACGTCACGGGCGTGTTCGTCGCCATCGGCCACAAACCCAATACCGGGTTGTTCGAAGGCATCCTCGACATGGAGTCGACGGGTTATCTCGTGACCAGACCCGGTTCGACCTACACCAACATCCCGGGCGTGTTCGCGTGTGGCGATGTGCAGGACCACACCTATCGGCAGGCGATCACGGCCGCCGGTTCAGGTTGCATGGCTGCGATCGACTGTGAGCGTTGGCTCGAAGCACAACACTGAGCGGGAATACTCGCGCCTCACGTTTTGTTGTCTAGGGATAGCATCGGCATTCCACGAAAGGACGCATCATGGCTGACGGCATCGTCACACTCACTTCGGAAACGTTCGACGAGACCGTACGCGGGTCGGACACGCCAATCCTCGTCGATTTCTGGGCGGAATGGTGTGGGCCGTGCAAGCAGATCGCGCCAGTGCTGACCGAGCTCGCCTCCGAAAACAAGGGTAAGTTGACCGTCGCCAAGCTGAACGTCGACGATCACGGTGACATCGCCATGCGCTTCAACGTGATGAGCATTCCCACCTTGATCGTGTTCAAGCAGGGTGAGCCCGCCAAGCGTCTCGTCGGCGCCAAGGGCAAGGGCCAACTCGTCCAGGAGCTCGCAGAATTCCTCTGACCAGTCAGTCGTTGCGCGACGAGTCCTTCGTCCGCGACCTCCAGGTTCGCCTCGCCACCGCCCATTCGCTCAGCCTCGTCGGGCTGCGACTCGGGACGTTCTGCGATCGCACACTGACCGCCTTGCAACAGTTCCAACGCAAGCGCGGACTTCCCGTGCTCGACCACTGCGACGACGCCACGTGGCAGACGTTGATCGAGTCGACGTGGGCGCTCGGAGCGCGGTTGTTGTATCTCACTTCCCCTTACCTCCGCGGTGACGATGTGGAGCAGTTGCAGGTGCGGCTCGCGCGACTCGGGTTCAACTGTGGCAAAGCCGACGGCATCTTCGGTCCGCTCACCGCGCAGGGGTTGAGCGAGTTCCAACAGAACTACGGACTGGAAATCGACGGTATTTGTGGGCCACTCACGTTGAAGGCCATGGAGCGGATCGGTGGGCAGAGCGGCGACGGACCGGGAGTCGTCGCAGTGCGCGAGGACGAATTGTCCCGCGCGGTCAACGAGGACTCCTTGAGTGTCGTCGTCGGTGCGTACGACGGCATGCATCCACTCGCCATGCACGTCGCACGAAGCCTGCGTAGTCGGGGCTATCGCGTGTTGATCGTGGAGTCGCATGACGACCACCGACACTCGCGCGCAGCGAACTCGTTCAAGGCAGACCTATACGTCGGTCTACAGGAATCCCCGACACCGAACGTCTCGTACTACCGCACGGAGAATTTCACGTCGCTCGCTGGAGAACGGGTGTCGACCCTCCTCGCGGCGCGGCTGCCCAACCAGCCTCCGCAGCAGGGGGTACGCCACCCCGTCCTCCGGGAGACCCGGATGCCGGCCGTCCTGGTGGGGTTTGCCCCACCGCACGAAGATCTCGTCCACAGCGCCGAAACCCTTGCTGCGACGGTGGAAACGTGGTGGTCGGAATCCCACTGACGAAATCTGGGGGCCTTTCCCACAGGGTTATCCACAGATTGTGCGCAATCTCAGGTGCATCTTCATACTGACGCTCCCGTACACAGTGAAGGTTGTTGGCCGGTGATGTGGCCGGATCGTCACTCCGAGTAGTCGCTCGGCCCTTCGACCATCAATCGGTAGATGCGCTCCAGGTCCTCGAGGTCGGCGAAGTCGACGACCACTTTGCCGTTCTTCGAACCCATCGATACCGACACCTTGGTCTGCAGGTGCTCCGACAGTGCCGCCTCGAGTTCGAGCAATCCGGGTGCGCGAAGGTTGGTGCTTGCACCGCTCGGCTTCGGCTTGTTGGTCGGCTTCGACTGATCACCACGTAGCGCTTCTTCGGCCGCACGAACCGACATCTGCTCGTCGACGATTCGCTTGGCGACCGCTTCCTGCAACGCGCGGTTCGGTGAGCCGAGCAACACCTTCGCATGGCCGGCCGACAACCGACCGTCGGCGAGATATTGCTGGATCGATGGAGGAAGCGTGAGGAGCCGCAGCGAGTTCGTGATCGCCGAGCGGCTCTTGCCGACCTTCGTTGCCACCTGTTCGTGCGTCATCGAGAAGTCGTCGAGCAACTGTTGGTACGCCGCTGCTTCCTCGAGGGGCGTGAGATCCTGACGGTGCAGGTTCTCGACGAGTGCTTGCTCGACCGATGCGAGCTCGTCGGTCACGCGTACCACTGCTGGTATCACTGACAAGCCGGCTCGTTGTGCTGCACGCCAGCGTCGCTCGCCGGCGATCAGTTCGTAACCGTCGGCGACTGGGCGGACGAGGATCGGTTGCAACACACCGATCGCCTTGATCGAAGCCGACAACTCCACCAACGACTCTTCGTCGAAATGCACGCGTGGCTGATTCGGGTTCGGACGGATGTCGGTGATCGTCAACTCACGCAGACCCGTGCCGTCACCCGTCGAATCGCCCGAGTCACCGTCACCGGACTTCTTGACGCCGGTGGGAATCAGTGCATCGAGACCCTTACCCAGCCCGCTGCGCCTCGCCACCACTCACCTCCAGTGCCACTGCTCGATATGCCCGCGCTCCCGCGGAGCTCGGGTCGAAGGACGTGATCGGCTTGCCGTGGGAGGGAGCCTCGGCGATGCGCACCGTGTGCGGGATCACCGTTTGGCATACCTTGTCCCCGAAGTGTTCGCGTACTTCCGACACCACGTCGCTCGACAGCTTGGTGCGGGTATCGAACATGGTGCAGATGATCCGACTCACGCCGAGCCCGGGGTTGAGGTTCTTGCTCACCAAATCGACGTTGCGCAGCAACTGGCCCAGACCCTCGAGGGCGTAGTACTGGCACTGAATGGGCACGATCACCTCGTGGGCGGCCGTCAACCCGTTGACGGTGAGGAGTCCCAGGGAGGGCGGGCAGTCGATCAACACGTAGTCGAACTGGTCCAAGACGGGCTCGATCGCATTCTTCAGACGCGTCTCGCGCCCCATGGCCGGCACCAACTCGATCTCGGCACCTGCCAGGTCCAAGTTGGAGGGCGCCACGAACAGGTTCTTCACCGCCGTCGGCTCCAGGCAGTCTTCGAGGGGGGTCTGGTGGAGCAAAACGTCATAGACGCTCGTCTCCATCTCCCTCGTGTTCAGCCCGAGGCCAGTCGAGGCGTTGCCTTGCGGGTCGAGGTCGATCAGCAACACCCGATACCCCTGTTCCGCCAGACAGGCACCCAGGTTGATGGTGGTCGTCGTCTTGCCGACACCACCCTTCTGGTTGGCCATAGCGATGATCCGCGGCGTGGGGTACGGACCCTTCGGAGGATTGCTGGGGAGACTCACGTCACCAGTCTAGTTTCGGGCCGGGGGACGGCGGTGGATCTCCGAATGTTCCACGTGGAACATTGCCTTCCCTGTAAACACGGGGTTTTGGCCGACTAGGGATGTTCCACGTGGAAC
>JBJTFU010000201.1:0-4645 GCA_046093585.1 Ilumatobacteraceae bacterium
TAGGGGCGGGTGGCGGGTGACTCCGTCTTCTTCGGGTCACTGACGATGACGTCGGCGAGCACCGTGTCGATTGCCGACATGGTTTCGGCGTCGAGCTTCACTCCCGCCGCCTTCACGTTCTCGTCGATCTGCTCGGGGCGAGTCGCACCGATGATCGCCGTCGCCACGTTCTCGTTTTGCAGTACCCAGGCAATGGCCAACTGCGCCATCGACAATCCAGCCTGATCGGCAATTGGACGCAACTCCTGCACTTTGCCCAGAACCTTGTCACTCATCCATCCCGAGATGAAGTTCTTTCCGCTCAGTTCGTCGGTGGCACGAGATCCCTCGGGTGGTGGTTGACCGGGCAGGTACTTGCCCGTGAGTACGCCCTGTGCAATCGGAGACCACACGATCTGCGAGAGACCATGTTCCTTCGATGCAGGTATCACTTTCTCTTCAATCACTCGCCACAACATGCTGTACTGCGGTTGGTTGGAGACGAACGGAACGTTCAGTTCGCGTGCGAGCTTGGCACCCTGTCGAATCTGCTTGGCCGTCCACTCGGAAACGCCGATGTACAGCGCCTTGCCACTGCGCACCACGTCGGCAAAGGCGAGCATCGTCTCTTCGAGAGGTGTCTCATGGTCGAACCGATGGGCCTGGTAGAGATCCACGTAGTCGGTGCCCAGACTCCTGAGCGAGCGGTTGATCGACTCCATGATGTGTTTGCGTGACAGACCTCGATCGTTCTGTCCCGGACCTGTCGGCCAAAACACCTTCGTGAACAGTTCGATGCCTTCACGTCGCGTAGTGGCCAGTGCATTCCCCAGCACCGTCTCCGCTCGCGTGCCCGCGTAGGCATCTGCCGTATCGAAGGTGGTGATGCCGCGCTCCAGGGCTCGCTGCACGCAGGCGACGGCCGCCTGCTCTTCCACCTGACTGCCGTGGGTGATCCAGTTGCCGTAACTGATCGCCGACACCTTGAGGCCGCTGTTGCCGAGATACCGATATTCCATGGCCTGAATCTAGGTGCGTGGGGTGGTCATGCGGGCCTAGCGTGGAAGCCATGGACGTGAAAGTTGTCGACTACGAGTCGCCCAACGCGGCCAAGGAGTTCACGGACTCGCTGCGTAACACGGGCTTCGCGGTACTGGTGAACCACCCGATCAATTACGACGATGTGCTTCGGTTGCAGCGCGAGTGGTTGGACTTCTTCAAGTCGGACCGCAAGTGGGACTTCCTGCCAGGTGAGAACGATCAGGATGGTTACCGCCCGGTGGAAGAAGCCGAGAAGGCCGTGGGTGCGCAGGTGAAGGACATCAAGGAGTACTTCCACTGGTATCCGTGGGGTCGTCAGCCGAACAAGGAATCGGCATCGGCGATGGCCTACTACCAAGCCGGAATGGATCTCGCGTGTGAACTCCTCGGATGGGTGGAGGCGAACACACCGCCTGAGATCTCGAAGAAGTTCTCGATGCCACTTTCCGACATGATCACTGGTACGCGGCGGACGCTGCTGCGCGTGTTGCACTATCCGCCGCTCCGCGGTGACGAACCGGTCGGTTCGATCAGGGCCGCCGCGCACGAAGACATCAATCTGATCACGGTGTTGCCAGCGAGCAACGAACCAGGACTACAGGTGCTCGATCTCGAAGGCAATTGGCATGACGTGCCGTGCGATCCGGGCAGTGTGGCGATCAATGCCGGCGACATGCTCGACTACGCCACGGATGGCTATTTCCCGAGTACCACGCATCGCGTGGTCAACCCCGTCGGCGAAGCTGCGACCCGCTCGCGAGTCTCGACTCCACTCTTCCTGCACCCTGCCGATGACGTCGTCATTGCCGAGGGCAAGACGGCGTTCGAATTCCTCGCTCAGCGGATCAAAGAGATCGCTGGCGTCGATCTGAAGAAGTAGTCGCACCATGTCACTGCCCGCGGGCGTGAAGCGCGAGATCCTGATCGGCGGTGCGTGGGAAGAGACGGTTTCGTCGCTCGACGTGCTCAATCCCGCCACGGGGAAGGTGCTCGACACGGTGGCCAATGCATCGGTGAGCGATTGCCTGCGTGCAGTCGACGCCGCGCACGCCGCGTTCGACTCGTGGCGCGACACTGCTCCGCGCGTTCGAGGCGAGGTGTTGCGCAAGGCATACGAGCTGATGATCGCCGAACAGGAGCGACTGGCCCGCATCATCACGTTGGAGATGGGCAAGGTGATCACCGACGCGCGGACGGAGGTCGCCTACGCCGCGGAGTTCTTCCGTTGGTTCAGTGAGGAAGCGGTGCGGATCGAGGGCGACTACCGCCGCGCGCCGGGGGGAGCGAACTGGTTGCTCGTGAGTCGTCAACCGGTGGGCGTGGCTCTCTTGGCCACCCCGTGGACTTTTCCTGCGGCGATGGCCACCCGCAAGATCGGACCAGCGTTGGCAGCGGGCTGCACGGTGGTGCTGAAGCCGGCACATGAGACCCCCTTCACCGCGCTTGCCATCGCCGAGATCCTCGAGCGGGCGGGCGTGCCGAGGGGTGTCGTCAACGTCGTGGTGACGGATCAGCCGGGCGCTGCCGTGGAAGCGATGCTCGATTCGGGCAAGGTGCGCAAGTTGAGCTTCACGGGGAGCACCCGCGTTGGCTCGCTGCTACTTGCCCAAGCGGCAAAGAGGGTGATCAATTGCAGCATGGAGCTCGGGGGCAACGCTCCGTTCATCGTGTTCGACGACGCCGATGTCGATGCGGCAGTCGATGGAGCCATGCTCGCCAAGATGCGCAATGGCGGAGCGGCGTGTACGGCGGCGAATCGTCTCTACGTGCACGTCAAGGTCCTCGACTCGTTCACCGACAAGTTCGTTGCCCGAATGTCCGCGCTGAAACTGGGTGACGGGCTCACCGATGGCGTGACACTCGGACCGTTGATGAGCCGAGCGCAACAGGAGCGAGTGGCTGCGCTGGTGGACGGGGCACTGTCGCGAGGGGCGAAGGTGCTCTGCGGCGGGCACACCACGTCCGATCCGGCGTTCGGTTACCAGGCGACGGTGCTCGGCAACGTCGCCAAGCGCGATCCGATCACCGACGAAGAGATCTTCGGGCCGGTGGCGCCGCTCATCTCGTTCGACGACGGAGACGACATCGTGGCCGAGGCGAACCGCGTGGAGCATGGCCTCGTTTCGTACGTCTACAGCGGTGATGCGGCGCGGGCGATGCGGGTGGCGGAACGTCTGGAGTCGGGCATGGTGGGGTTCAATCGGGGCCTCGTCTCCGATCCCGCGGCACCGTTCGGCGGCGTGAAGGCGTCGGGACTCGGTCGCGAGGGTGCCCACGACGGGCTGTTGGCCTTTCTCGAGACGAAGTACGTGGCGGGCAACTGGTGAGCGGTGTCCCATCGGTGTCGACGTGTCCGGGATTTGACACGTCTGGAATGATGGTGTTTTCGGAGGACGAGCGATGACCGACGACATCGACATCAAGACGAACTGGCTCGACCCGTCCACGCTGACCGCCGTGCGTGGCCAGATGCCGATCGTGTACGTGGACGCGGTGCCGGTTCGCGTGGACGACATGGGTCAGATCACCCACGTGGGGATGTTGCTTCGGCAGGCGCCCGACGGTTCGATCAGCCGCACCGTCGTGTCCGGACGGGTGCTCTTCGGCGAGCTGATCCGGGAGGCTCTGGTGCGCCACCTGGAGAAGGATCTCGGCCCCTTGGCGTTGCCACGAATCCCGCCAGACCCGTCGCCGTTCACCGTGGTCGAGTATTTCCCCGACCCCGACAAGACGGGATTCCATGATCCGCGGCAACACGCGGTGAGTTTGGCGTTCGTGGTACCGGTGTCGGGTGACTGTCACCCCACGCAGGAGGCGCTCGACCTTGGTTGGTTCACCCCCGACCAAGCGACCAGCGAACACATGCGCAAAGAGATGACGGGAGGTCACGATCGACTGGTGCGAATGGCACTCGCTTCGGTCGGTCGACTTCCCTGATCCCACAAAAGTGTGGTCGTCTACGAATAATCTTCACCTGCATGGCGGGATCGCGTCGAACATATCGCACGATGGCCGCGCTGCGCACCGCGCTCTTGGGTCGGTCGACGGTGGCGATCACGTGCAGACGACTCGATGGCATTGATCCGCCGATCGACCACGTCATCGAGGAGGTCCGGCTCCGCGATCACACGATCGAGGTGGTCTGGGACAACGGTGTGGTGTTGAGTACCAAGTTGAAGATGTTCGGCACGTGGCACCTCTACCGCCGCGGAGAGGAACTCCGTCGACCTGACTCTCACGCGAGCGTGATACTGGACGTGGGGCAGTGGCGCGCGGTGTGCTTTGGGGCATCACAAGTCGAGACGTACCGGGACTTCGACGTGCGACGACATCCGTTGCTCGGTTCGCATGGTCCCGACCTCGGGCGGGACGACGCCGACATCGAGGAATGCGTCGACCGCATGATGGACTACGAAGAGCGCGATGCGACGATCGCCGAGGTGCTCGTGGACGAGCGTGTGCTCACCGGTGTCGGCAATGTCTACCGCTGCGAAGCGATGTGGGCGTGTGAAGTCCATCCGTGGGCGACGATCGGAGTGTTCAAGCGCGCCGAGTGTCGCGAACTCGTCACCCTGATGTGCGAGTCGTTGCGGGCGGACAAGCTCGGAGTCGGTCGCGTGTCACG
>JBJTFU010000202.1:0-3499 GCA_046093585.1 Ilumatobacteraceae bacterium
AACTCATATTGGGCACACTCCGATCCGGGCGACGTGGCGCGCGTCGAAGATCGCACGTTCATCTGCTCGACGTCCAAGGACGACGCTGGTCCGAACAACAACTGGCGCGAACCGAGCGACATGCGCGCGGAACTTCGTCGCCTCTACAAGGGCGCGATGCGCGGACGAATGATGTACGTGGTGCCGTTCAGCATGGGTCCACTCGGGTCGCCTATCGCCCACATCGGTGTGCAACTCACCGACTCCGCCTACGTGGCAGTGAGCATGCGCATCATGACCCGCATGGGTCAGGGCGCGCTCGACGTGCTCGGTGACGGCGAGTGGGTGCCGTGCGTGCACTCCGTGGGTGCGCCACTCGCCCCGGGCCAACAGGACTCGGCGTGGCCGTGCAATCCCGACAACAAGTACATCGTCCACTTCCCCGAGACGCGCGAGATCTGGAGCTACGGATCGGGATACGGCGGCAATGCCTTGCTCGGGAAGAAGTGCTTCGCCCTGCGGATCGCGAGCGTGATGGCTCGCGACAACGGTTGGTTGGCCGAGCACATGTTGATCCTCAAGTTGACGAACCCCGAGGGAGAGAAGAAGTACATCGCTGCCGCGTTCCCGTCGGCGTGCGGCAAGACGAACCTCGCGATGTTGGTCCCGACGATTCCAGGTTGGAAGGCCGAGACGGTGGGCGACGACATCTGCTGGATGAAGTTCGGTCCGGATGGACAGTTGTACGCGATCAATCCCGAGGCCGGCTTCTTCGGGGTTGCTCCGGGCACCGGGTTCGACACCAACCCCAACGCCATGCACACGCTGTGGGGCAACTGCATCTTCACGAACACCGCGCTCACCGACGACGGTGACGTGTGGTGGGAAGGCATGACCGAGGACAAGCCGGCGCGGGTCACCGACTGGCGCAACGACTCGTGGACCCCGGAGAGTCAGACTCCCGCCGCCCACCCGAACGCTCGGTTCACCGCTCCCGCATCACAGTGCCCGTCGATCGCCTCCGAGTGGCAGGATCCGCGTGGAGTCCCGATCTCGGCGATCCTCTTCGGCGGACGTCGCCGCACGACGGTGCCGCTCGTGACCGAGGCCTTCGATTGGGAGCACGGCGTGTTCCTCGGGTCGATCATGGCGTCGGAGACGACGGCCGCCGCAGGCGGTCAGGTGGGCAAGTTGCGCTTCGACCCGATGGCGATGCTCCCGTTCTGTGGCTACAACATGGCCGACTACTTCCAGCATTGGCTGAATCTCGGCACTCATGCAGACGACTCGAAGTTGCCGAAGATCTTCTTCGTCAACTGGTTCCGTCGCGACGAAGACGGTCGCTTCCTCTGGCCCGGATACGGCGAGAATTCGCGCGTGCTGAAGTGGGTATTCGAGCGCATCGACGGCAAGGCTGCGGCCGCCAAGACGGCGATCGGCAACCTCCCTCCGGTGGACGCACTCGATTTGTCGGGACTCGCCATCGACGAGCGCGACCTCCAGGAGTTGCTCAGCCTCGACACGAACGGCTGGCGCGTAGCCGTGCCGCAGATTCGCGACCACTTCGGCGGATTCGGTGACCGACTACCTGGTCAGTTGACTGCACGCCTGGACGAACTCGAACGCTCGCTCGCCTGACCGTTCAACCTTGGCCGACGAGCATCGCGCGGATGCCGAGGCCCATCAAGAACAAGCCGCCGAAGCCATAGAGCAGGTACACCTTGCTCTTCATCTGCACCCGATAGGAGTAGATGATCGCGATCGCGATGATCGCGATGAAGCCGTAGAACGCGTGGAATGCCGGGAACTCGAGCTTGTCGCGATTGACCATGATCACGCCGAGGATCACCTGCACGAACACGGTGAGTTGAGCGGCAACCGTGTACCACCACAGTGCTCGTGAGCGGAGGGCTTGCACCTTGTGCGCAGCCAATGCCCACACACCGGCGAGGCCGTTGCCCACGATCATCACCCAGGCCCAGTTGTCGTGCAGTGAATACAGATCGTTGACCACGACTCGCCAATCTAATCGTTCGTCACCTGACGAGGGTGTCCGCCTCGCGACCGTGTTCGACGAGGGTGAGCGCGCCGTCGTGCGCATGCGTGAACGTCGTCACCGAACAGTTGTCCAGACTCCTCGTCATTACATCGTCGATTCCGAGCACGTGCCCGATCAACGCATTGATCGCCACGAAATGGGAGAAGAGGACGGCGGGACCTTTCGTCTCTCGGGCAAAGCGGACGAGCTCGTCCCGATACGAACGTTGCTCCGGCGCGAGGTCGGCCCATGCGCCTTGCATCACGCCTCGCAGCCACTCCATGCGGTCGGCCATCGCCACACCGCGAGGAGACGGGATCTCGGCAATCCGCGGCTCGACCGTGGTGTCGGCCGACCACTTCGCGGCGAGGAACTCGGCCGTTTCACGACAGCGCGCCAGCGGACTGGCAAAGATCGTGCACGGCTGCAGGGTCGACGCCAACTCGTCTGCGACTGCCGCCGCTTGCCGCCTCCCCATGTCGTCGAGTGAGGGATCCATCGCCGCATCCCAACCTGCCTCCGCGCGTCCGTGGCGCACGAAGTAGAGGTTGGTCATCCGAGGAGCCACCCATCGCGCGGCGGACCAGACTCGCCCTTCTTGATGAACCATTCGAGGCCGAAGGCGATTTCGAAGATCCGTGGATCCATGCTCGTGAAATATGACGTGTCGGTGATTTGACTGGCGTGACAGGAGATCGCCGCCAACTTGGCCGAACAGAACTCCTTCACGTCGACGCGATGCGTGATCAGGTGTTCCGGCTCCCCCATCGGGTTGCCGTCGTCGGCCGGCGCATCCGCGTCGAAGTCGGCGAAGCCCTCGGTCTCCGGCACGCCCGCCTCGCGCGCCATTGCCACGAGCGAGCGGAACCAGTCGCGGTTCATGGTCACCTCGTACACGCCCTCGACGCCCGCGCGCGCCGCGGCGCGGTGCCCCACTGCGTGCACCTGCAAGTGGTCGGGGTGGCCGTAGTTCCCGTGCCAGTCGTAGGTGGTGAACACCTCGGGGCGCTCCTCGTCGAGGATCGTCGCGAGCCGTGCCGCCGCTTCGTCCGGGTCGGCGTTCACGAACGCGCCGCGGTTGGCGTTCTGCGCCCACCCCGTCATCCCCGAGTCCTCGTAGCCGAGCCACGCGAGCCGCGACACGCCCAGCGCCGCGCACGCGGCCTCGGTCTCGCGACGGCGACGGTCGGCGAGCGTCTCGCCCGTTGCGAGGTCGGCGGGGACCTGTCCGTGCTCGCCCCCCGTCGCCACGACGAGCACCGTGCGGTGACCTTCGGCCGCGGCACGCGCGAGCGTGCCGCCCATCGAGAGGCTCTCGTCGTCGGGATGGGCGTGGAACGCCACGAGCGTCGCCACGGCCGCTACGCCTGCACCGCGGCGCCGCTCGCCAGCAGCTCGCCGATCGCGTCATCGTCGATGCCCCACGACGAGAGCACCTCGCGCGTGTGCTCGCCCGCGCGCGCGGGCGGCGAGGGCGTGTAC
>JBJTFU010000203.1:0-5945 GCA_046093585.1 Ilumatobacteraceae bacterium
TGGCGGGAATGAAAAAGGCTCGTGCCGGAACCGACACCTCCGTCCACGACTTCGTCATCAGTGGCGCATGCCAGGCACGAATGCGATAGACGAGGAACAAGACGATCGCGAAGTGGAACACGATGATCGACCAGACGAATCCGTCAGTGCCGAGTGCATCCATGAACAGTGCTGCGACGATTGGGCCAACCATCGCGCCAAGTCCGTACAACGTCACCAACTTGGATGCCACCGCATTGAGGTGCTCTTCGGAGATCCAGTCGTTGGTGTACGACCCCGCAACGGCATACAGCGGGGCGCTGAAGCCGCCCATCGCCAGCACGGTGATCATCGTCGTCCAGCTGGTGACGGGCTGAATGAAGAGCAACGCGGCCGACCCCATCGTTCCGAGGCACGCCACCACACCAATCACGCGGCGATCGATCTGATCGGACGCCGCCGAGATCGGCCAGCTCATCACCATGCCGCCGATCTGAATCGCGGCGAGGAATACACCGACGCGGCCGATCCCCAACCCTTCACGAGTGGCGTAGATGGCGGCAAGACCGAGCATGCCGCCGTGGGCGAGGCCGACGAGCACCATCGTGCCCATGCCAGTGGGGACGGTGCGCGCCAGTTCCTTCATCGACATGGGCGAAACCGTCTCGGCTTGCGGCGTGGTGGCTTGCTCCGACATCGCCACGGGAATCACGGCCAGTGACATGACCACAGCCGAGATGGCGAAACCAGTGATCGTTCGCGCGTCGAAACTGAACACGAGCAACTGGCCGATTCCATACAGGCCGACGACGAGGCCGGAGTACACCGCGAGCAACCGACCTCTGAAGGTGTTCGTGGCAAGCCCGTGCAGCCAGGATTCGGCAACGACATAGATGCCGGCAAAGCAGAAACCAGTGATCAGCCTCATCGCGATC
The DNA here is from genome assembly GCA_046093585.1 of Ilumatobacteraceae bacterium. GTDB lineage: Bacteria > Actinomycetota > Acidimicrobiia > Acidimicrobiales > Ilumatobacteraceae > UBA3006. Next base: position 915 of record JBJTFU010000203.1, read on the forward strand.
CACACGACGGGTTGATCGGAGAGACCGGCAAGGATGATGGCCGACGAGGTGAGTGCGGCAAGTGCCGCATACGCGCGGATGTGGCCGACCTGGGCGAGTGCGCGCAACGTGTACCACGAACCGAGGAGGAACCCGGCGTAGTAGGAGGTTCCGAGTGATCCGCTGAGGATGGTGGGCAAGTCTTCGAGCTCTGCGCGTACGCCGAGGAGCGTGCTGAAGATGCCGCCGGCGAGCATCACGAAACTCAGGCCTGCGAAGAGGCCCCACGTGGAGAGCATGATCGAGCGACGCAACGGCGTGAGTGGCTTGAACAGGGGCACCGATGTAGTCAAGCAGGTTCGCCGAAGCCAACGAGGTCACCGGAGAGTTTTGTCTGCGAGCAACTCGTCGACGGGACGGAGGAGTCTGCGCGCGAAGATCGCCGCTGCCATCGTCGCGACTGCGGCGGCGATGAACGGCGTACGAACGTCGAACAAACGCGCGAGTACGCCACCGAACAACGCGCCGAACGGCACGACACCCCACGAGATCATCCGAAAAGCAGCGTTCATTCGGCCGAGCAGGCGATCAGGAGTGAATTGCTGGCGGAGCGTGGAATTGACCGCGATCCAGAGCCCCGTGCCGAAGCCGAGGACGAAGTTCGCGGAGATGGCGAGTACCGGATGGACGCCGAAGGCTAGACCAACGGTGGCCGCGCCCCACAACCACATGGCGAACGTGATCGTGCGCGTGTAGCCGAACCGACGGGTGGTGGCATCGACGAAGAACCTGCTGGTGACCGTGCCGATTGCCGCGCCAACCGACAGTGCGGTGAAGACGATCTCACCGCTGTCGAGCAACTCCTCCACGTAGAGCACGAACAGGGATGCGGCCGCAAAGTAGAAGAAGTTGATGACTGCCACGATCTCCGTGAGCCGGCGGAGAGCCTTCGAGTCGAGCATGAAACGCATGCCTTCGACGATGTCGTCGCGGAACCGGGAAGTGGGCTTCTCGGCAACGGGACGGTGAGGGATGCGGGCGACGAGAGCCGCCGAGAGACCAAACGTGGCCGAGTCGACGAGGAATGGCAGGGCATGGCCTGCAGTGAAGAGCGCAACTCCTACGGGAGGCCCGATGAATTGCGTCGAGACGATCTGCGCGGTGGAGAAGCGCGCGTTGGCAGTAAGGAGGTGTCGCTCCTCGACGAGCGATGGCAGTAGAGCTTGAGCAGCGTTGACGTGCAGCGTTTCACAAATGCCAAGAGCGAAAGCGGAGACGTAGAGCATCCAGATGTTGACGACGTCGAAGAGGATCGATGCGCCAAGGAGTCCGACGATGACGAGGCGAACCATGTCCGCACCGATCATCAAACGTCGGCGATTCATTCGATCGGCGATTGCCCCCGTGGGGAGAGAGAAGAGCAGCCACGGGAGACGGGTGGAGATGGTGACTCCGGCAATGAGCACTGGGTCCTTCGTGAGGAGTGCGGCAAGCAAGGGGAATGCGGTGACGAACATCCCGTCGCCGCTGCTGGAAACGAGAACCGACAGCCAGACGTGGCGGAAACTGCTGCCGAGTGATCGGGGGTCGGTGTCCGATCGTCGGGCTAGAGGCACTTACACAAAAGTAGTACGACGAGCGTCAGGCGAGTTGCCTGCCAGCGAGATAGCCGAGTGCGGCGAACGTCACACCACCGACGAGTGAGACGAGGGCGTAGGCGACGGCTAGAGCGATTCGTTCGGTGCGCAGCAGGGTGAAGGTCTCTTGACCGAACGTGGAGAACGTGGTGTAACTGCCGAGGAGACCGATCGTGATCGCAGTGAGTGAAGATTCGTTCAGACGCGATGCCAAGGGGCCAGAGAGCACGAAGGCGAGGGTGAAGGTGCCGCTCAAGTTGATGCCAAGAGTGGCCCAAGGAAAACCTCTGCTGGGGAAAAGAGAGCCCAGTTGCCACCTGCACAGCGCGCCGACTGCTCCGGCGATGGCTACGAACAACACCTGCACGTCGTCAACTTTGACATGAAAAAGGGGGCTGACGGGACGAACCCGCCAGCCCCCGTGGGGAGAAGACTTAGAAGAGGCTCTCGGTGAGCGTCCAGCCGATCTCCTGGCCGTTGGCGGTGACCGCGAAGATGAACAACGCGCCACCTGCCATCGAGATGTTCTTCCAGAACGCTATGGTCTCCATTTGTTTGGCCTGAGCATCGGTCTGTGCCCAGAAGTCGTGCATCTTGAGTGCCATCAGTACGAGCAGGGCAGCGGTCACCACTGCGCCGAGATCCGCGTAGACGCCGAGGATGATAGAGAGACCGCCGGCGAGCAGTAGGACGCCCGAGACGAAGTTGGCCAACTTCGGCGACGGAACCTTCTTGTAAGCGGCGTATCCCGCCATTGCTTCGGCCTTGGTGAGGTGGTTGATACCACCTGACACGACCATGAAGGCGAAGAGGATTCGCCCGATGAGCATGACTACTTCCATGTGCTGACTCCTTTGTTGGTGACGCTGGTGGGCGCCACAGATTGTTGCGTGCGCAACTATAGATGTTTTTCGTTGCGTGCGCAACTATCTCTGAAAGCCCCGTATCATTGGACGCATGGCTAGCCCGAGATGGCTCAACGAGACCGAGATGTTGGCGTGGCGGTCGTTCATCACCACCTCGGGGGACCTGATTCGCACCATCGAAAAGGATCTCGAACGATTCGGACTCGACTTCGGTGACTACCAATTGCTGGTGATGTTGTCGGAGGCTCCTGGTCATCGTCTTCGTATGTGCGATCTTGCCGACACGCTTCGGCTTTCGCGCAGTGGACTCACGCGCAGGATGCAGGGCGTAGTCAAGGCGAAGTTGGTTGCGCGTACTCAGAGCAAGGAAGACGCACGATCGGCACTGGCGCAGCTCACACCCAAGGGAATGGCACTGCTGAAGAGGGCGGCCCCGCACCACGTGGAGAGCGTGCGACGTCAGATGATCGACCTGCTCACCGAATCGGAGGCGCGGGCGATTGGCTCGGCATTTACCAAGATCGCCAGGCACCTCGATGCTCAAGACCGCGGTCAATAGAGTGGAGCCGTGGCTAGACCAAAGAAGTACGTGAAACCGCAGGGTGCCGGTCCTGAGCGTCAGCGAGCAAAGCGTCGTCGGCCGAAACTGAACGAGATCGTCGACGTGACGATGGAGTTGTTGCTCGAGCACGGCGAGGGCGGTTTCCGTATCGAAGACCTGATCGATCGCACCGGCGTGTCGAAGAGTTCGCTCTACCTGCACTTCGGAAGCCGAGATGGACTGATCGCCAAGGCGTGCCTCGAGATCTTCTCGCGTCAGGTGACGGCGAACGTGGACGCGATCATCGAAGCGTTGGAGACGGTGGACACCGCCGAGCAGTTCCGAGTGATCATTCCCCGGATCATTGCTGCAATCACCGCGCAAGAGGATTCGATTCGTTGGAACCGGGCGATGGTGATGGCCGCTTCGCGTCACCGCCCTGACCTGTGGGAAGAACTGGGCAAGGCCCAAATGCGTTTCAACTCTGCGCTCGAGGAGAGCATGGTGGGGCTGCAGAACCGAGGTGTGCTGCGATCCGATGCGTCACCCCGGGAGTTGTCGCTGTTGGTACAGGCCCTCCCATTCGGCCGCGTGTTTCGCGATCTCGATCCCTCGATGGGTGCGCGCAAGTTGGATGACTGGAACACGCTGCTCGAGTTCGTGTATCTCAAGTTCCTCGCCGAGTAGGCGAATTCTCGTCCGTGCAGCGTTTCGAACGTCTCTCCCCGTGGCTGTTCGTCGCCCTGTGGAGCACGGGTTTCGTGGTGGCGCGCTACGCCACGAACGACGCTTCGCCACTCACGTTCCTCGCCATCCGCATGTCGATTGCAGCGATGCTGCTGTTGGTGCTTGCGCGGGCGACCGGCGCGCCGAGGATCGCGCTTCCGCAAGCACGAGTTGCTGCGGTGGTGGGTGTGTGCATGCACGCGGTGTACCTGGGTGGCGTGTTCATCGCCATCGATCGGGGACTGCCCTCCGGTCTCGGCGCGCTGATTGCGGGATTGCATCCAGTCGTCACCGCCGTCTTCGGTCGAGTGTTGTTGCGTGAACGTCTTCGGTCGAGTCAATGGCTCGGCGTGATGCTCGGCCTGCTCGGGGTGGTCGCAGTCGTGATCGAAAAACTCGAGGATGGATCCGACACGGTGACCGTCGGTGCGCTCGTAGCGATGGGATTGTCCGTGGTCGGCATGTCGGCGGGCACGCTCGTGCAACGTGCGCGTGGGAAGGACATGCCGCTGTTGCGCGGCACGAGTGCGCAGTACCTGGGTGCTGCCGTCGCCTTGGTCATCGCCATTCCGTTCCTGGACGACTCGTCGGTACGGATCACTGGTCAATTCCTCGGGGCATTGGCGTGGGCCACGCTCGTACTCTCACTGGGCGCCGGGTTGATCATGATGAGACTGTTGGCGAGTCACTCCGCGGCACGTGTGAGCAGCCTGTTCTTCCTCACACCCGCGCTGAGCGCGCTCGAAGGGGCGGTGTTGTTCGGCGAGCGACTTGGAGCCCTGGCGATCGTCGGTCTCGTGGTGGCGGCGGCGGGCGTATGGCTGACGATGCGTGACAAGCCGAGCGTGCCGGTGGACGCAGCAGCCTGATTTTCGGGGATTTCCGCGGGGAAACTAGAGTACGGTCGTCATATATCAGTCGCCTATCACGGGGGAATCGGCGTGGCACTTGCACAACGGCTGGAAAAGCTCGGAACAGAAACGGCCTTCGCGGTGTCACTCGCCGCAGCGGAGTGGGGCGCAAAGGGCAACAAGATCTATCCCTTCCACCTCGGTGACCTGAACCTCCCCACGCCGAAGAACATCGTCGAGGCGATGGACAAGGCGATCGCCGATGGCAAGACGGGGTATTGCCCAGCCGCAGGAATCCCGCAGTTGCGCGAGGCATTGGCCGAGGACACCGGCGCACGCCGAGGCTTGAAGTATTCGGCGGCGAACGTCGTGGTGCAGCCCGGCGGCAAGCCGGTGATCACCAAGTTCATCCAGTCCGTGATGAACCCCGG
>JBJTFU010000204.1:0-2815 GCA_046093585.1 Ilumatobacteraceae bacterium
TCCCATGCGCCGTCACCGTCGGGCGACACCCGATGGATGAGGTCCATCCACTGCGGGTAGTTGGACAGGTCGGACACGAGGTCGAACAGCCGACTCGGCCCACACGTCGCATCGAGCGATGCGCGAACGTCCATCGTCATCAGGGAATGTCGTGTTCGTTGAATGGCTCGCGCTTGAGAGAATCGGTCGGCTCCGGTCGCGGCTGAGAGACCGTGTCATCCAATCCGAATGCCCGACTGAGCAACTTGCCCTTCGGACGCAACACGCCCCCGAGGTCGTCGGTGCGATCGAACTGCGGCTTCCATGCCTTCGTCGCATCCGCGTCGACGGTTTCTTCGACGACCGGAGCAACGTCCTCGGTCGACGTCACCGGCTCGAGCGTGTCCTCGACGACGTCTTCACTGACGGCTTCGACGAGGGGCTCCTCGTGCACCGACACGTGTACTGGCGTCCCTGGCGAGGTTTCGAGTTTGGTCACGAGTGCGATTTGGTCGAACAACTTCGGCGAGGGGGCGTTGCGCGACTTTCGACGCCGCGCAATCGAGGACGTCGCGTCCTTCGACTTTTCCGACGTGCTCGGCTTCTTCCCAGGCGCGGCGAACAACCGCGGCGGATCCTCACGCCGGTCGTCGATCGTCCAACCCTTGGGGACCGTCAGGATGTCGGCGTGCCTCGTGCACATCACGTTGTAGGAACCGTCATTGAGCTCGCCGATGAAATGGGTGAGCACGACGGTGAGCGACGCTCGGTCGAACGTGCAGGCCACCACTCCGGGTCCCGAACACCCTGGACGCTCGCAACTCTTGGTCACAGATCAAGAGTATCTCTCGTGGGCGATATGGGCCTCGATCCCATGACTTCCACGATGTGAACGTGGCGCTCTTCCGACTGAGCTAACCGCCCGAGGCCTTCAGGCTACCGCTCGTCGGCGAGCGGGTACAACACGAGGCCTGGTCCCCCAGCACCTACGACTCGGACGCGAGCGACCGGACGATCGCCAAGTGCGCGAGCAAGGTCCGCACGATGTGGAAGACCAGCACCTCGGCGAGCATGATGCACGACGCAAAGATCGCCAGTGGAATGATCCCGTTCACGACGGCAACGACCAGGAGCCCGACGTAGACGACGCCCGCAACGACGAGTGTCGCACGATTCACCGTTCGCAGTACCTCCGCGCTTCGTGCCGCACGTTCGGTCAGCGACTCACTCGACATGGACGGCAACACTAACGACCACCGTCACGGCGCAACGACGCAGGCGGTTCCCATCCCCTGGCGGTCGCGGATCGCCTCGGTGTCGCTCGGACACGTCATGTCGAAGCCGATCAATTGACGCACGACCCCCTCGTGTTCGCCATCACAGTCGACTTCGACCGCGGCCTGCGTCTCGTCGACGATGATGCAGGACCCTGGTCCGAGCAACCCATCTGGTCCCGCCTCCCCACTTGGCTGGGCGAGTGCATTCAGAACGAGGATCACGATGATGCCACCCGCGATGATCGCCGCCACCAACCGCCACGGGAACCGGGCTGGCGGATGTCGCAGGACGACGACCGATTCGTTCGTCGTCGCCGCACGAGGCGCGGCACGCAACGACGCATCGTATGCGGCTCGACGCGCGGGATCACTGAGCACCGCCCACGCCTCGGTGATGCGTGCCATGTCTGAGGCCGTCGTCGACGTCGATCGAGCGACGTCGGGGTGCGTGCGTCGGACCGCCTCGCGATAGGCACGACGAATCACGTCGGGAGACGCGGTCGGTTGGACGCCAAGGACCGTGTAGTGAGTGACCGACACGCTCAATACCCCAGTTCGACGTCGATCACCCCGACGAGGTCGTCGCCTCGCGTCAGACGCCGCACGTTGTCGGCGATGCGCACGGAGAGGAGCCCGGGAACCATGTCCGCAGTATTGCCGACGTGCGGTGTGATGAAGCAATTGTGCATCGACCACAATGGATGACCGACCGGCAAGGGCTCCGGGTCCGTGACGTCGAGTGCCGCTCCGCCGATCGCTCCCGTCTGCAATGCCTCGACGAGGTCGTCGGTGACGACGTGGCGACCCCGTGCGACGTTGACGATCCATGCGTGGCGCTCCATGAGTTCGAACTGGGTGCGCGAGAAGATCCCCACGGTCTCGTCGGTGAGCGCGAGCGCGAGCACGACGGCATCAGCTCCTGGCAGCACGCGATCGAGACCGTCCTGGTCGACCACCTCGTGCACGTTGGCCATCGCCTGCACCCGCTTGCGCACCACGGTCACGTGGCAGTCGAACGGCGCGAGCATCGCGGCCAGACTCGTGGCGATCCCGCCTCCACCGACGATCACGACGCGGGCGCCCACCAAGTTCCTGCCGTGATCCTCCGACCACTCGGCGATGCGCGAATACGCCACGATGTGGCGCATGCCGCCGAGCAGCATGCCGAGTGCGAGTTCGGCGACCGCCGGTCCGAAGACGCCCTTTGCACTCGTCCATGTGCGAGACGAGTCGAAGAGATGGGCGAATCGCTCGACTCCAGCCCATGGCAACTGCACCCACGTGATGGTCGGATGGGCGTCGAGCACGCGACCGAGTTCATCGACCCGATCGAAGTCGATCCACACGAGCCCTTCTGCACCCGCGTAGTCGGTGACGGTGCCGCCACCGCTGCGGATGGCGTCTGCCGCCCACTGGGGCGAGCCCTCGGGCCCGACCGCGACGGAAACCATCGTCAGTTGCCGGTGAGGGTGGCGGCGATGTTGCTCGCCGAGTCGCCACTGCGTCGCAGGATGACGACGAGGAACCACAGCGACGTCATGGTGATGACGAAGAGCGTC
>JBJTFU010000205.1:0-8854 GCA_046093585.1 Ilumatobacteraceae bacterium
CTCCAAATACAGCATCACAAATTCTCGAAACAGCCGAATCAACCAGCAGGGAGTGACGTGAGTCTCTTTATTCAGCAGGTGCTCAACGGATTGGCCGTTGGATCTGCGTATGGCATGTTCGCGATGAGCTTCGGGCTCATCTTTGCCACGATGGGCATTCTCAACGTGGCCCACGGAACGATCGCCACCTTCGGCGCCATTGCCGCGCTCGCCGTGGTTGAAAACTGGGGGTTCTCGTTCTTCCCCGCATTGGTCGTTGCGATCCTCGTGGGAGCCGCGTTGGGCATTCTCACCGATCGACTGGCCTTCCAGCCACTGCGCGCCAGAGCCAACACGCTCGGCTACCTGATCACTTCGATCGGCGTGTGGATCGTCTTGATCGCACTTGGTGAAACTGCGCTCGACCACCAGATCAAGACGTTTCCCCCTGATCTCTTGTCGTGGCCACGATTGGTCACCACCAACCTCTACCTTGCGCCAGGTCAAATTTGGCTCATGATCATTGGACCGCTCTCGGTGGTCGGTCTCTATCTGATTTTGACGAAGACACCCATCGGCACGATGATCCGTGCGGTCGGTTACAGCGACGTCTGGGCGCGTATTAGTGGAGTCTCATCGACGGTGGTGATCCTCAGCACCGTGGCGATTTCGGCCGGACTTGCCGGCATCGTCGGGTACTTGTCCTCGATCGCCTTCGACAACGTCTCGGTGCCTTTGGGTGAAGGTCTCCTCCTCAAGGGATTCGCGGCGGTCGTGGTGGGTGGTTTCGGTGACGTTCGAGGTGCGTTCCTCGGCGGCGTCATCATCGGCGTGACCGAGGTGCTCGGCGCGCAATATGTGTCTGGTGACTTCCGCGATGTGATCACGTTCGGGTTGCTGATCCTCTTCCTGCTCTTCAGACCCGAGGGAATTTTCGGCGAGATCAAGTTTGGAGCCGCACGATGAGTCAGTTTTGGGATATCTACGGCATCACTTTCGAGTTCGCCCTCGTCCTCGGAATCTTCGCCCTGAGTGCCTTCTTGGGCTTGTGGTCCGGCGTGCTCAGTCTCGCTCCCATTGCATTCGCCGCCGGCGGCGCCTTCGTCTCCGCCCGAATCGCTTATGACAGGGTGATGATGGGCGAGGCGAATTACCCGCTCATCGTGCATCTCGTCATCGGCATGGTGGTGGGCGGAGTATTGGCCTGGATTTCTTCATTCGTTCTCTTAAGGTTGGGCTCTCATTACCTCGCGTTGGCAACGATCGCCCTCGTCTTGATCGCGCGCGTGATTGCTTTGAATCTTGATCAGTACACGGGTGGGACGGTCGGGATCCCGGTTCCGCGGCAAGTCCACACCTGGCACATCTTGTTGATCTTGGGTCTTCTTTCGTTGGTCTTCGGTACCCTTCGCAAGTCGCGCTTCGGGTATTCACTCGACGCGGTCCGTGAGCAGCCAGAAGTTGCGTCGTCGCTCGGGATCAACGTGCAGCGGGTTCGCCGTTACGCCTTCACGTTCGCTGGAGTGTTGGGCGGTTTGGCCGGCGTAATGCAGGCGCAACTGGTGCAATATCTCGTGCCCGAAACCCTTTACGTCGAACTCGCGTTCGTTGCGGTGGCATCTGCGGTGTTGGGTGGTGCATACATCTGGGTGGGGCCGATCGTCGGCGCACTCCTGTACACCGCGATTCCTGAATTCTTGGAGCCGTTCCTCGGGTCTTCGAAGAACGTCGTCAACGGCGTACTGCTCGTCATCATCATGGTGTTCTTGCAGCGCGGACTCGTCGATCCTCGGCAGTTCCGGATCATGGCGGCCAAACGCAAAGCGCGGAAGGCCGAGGGGGTGGCATCGTGAGTCAACTGGACGTCGTATCACTCACCCGTCAGTTCGGTGGACTCACCGCAGTCAAGGATCTGTCGTTCAGCGTGTCTCCGGGTGCCATCGCCGGACTCGTCGGTCCGAACGGGGCCGGCAAGACCACGGTGATCAACATGATCAGCGGTATCGATCGCGCTACGAGCGGGACGATCTCGATCGCCGGTCAGGACACCGCGCAACTCAAACCACACGAGTTCGTGCGCCTAGGAGTGGCGCGGACCTACCAGAACATGAAGATGTTCCATGGTCTCTCCGCGATCGACCATGTCATTGTCGGGCTCGACTCGAGCCGCAAGACGAACTTCTTCCACGCCCTGTTGCCCAACCCTTTCGAGCGCAAGGAGCGTGCCGCAGTTCGCGAGAAGGCGATGGAGTACCTCCGGATCATGTCCATCGACCACCTCGCCGAGAGCGAGGCGACGACTCTGCCGTACGGTCTGCAACGTCGGCTCGAGATCGCTCGTGCCCTCGCGACGGAGCCGAAGTTGCTCTTGCTCGACGAGCCGACTGCCGGCATGAACCAGCAGGAGTCCGTCGAAGTGGCGGAGGTGTTGCGCAAGTTGAACGCCAACGGATTGACGCTTCTCGTGGTGGAGCACAACATCAAGTTCGTACGAGACTTGTGTCAGGAAGTCACGGTGATCAACTTCGGCGAGCGCCTGCTGAGCGGAACCCCGGACGAAGTGTTCAACTCGCAGGTGGTCCGTGAGGCGTACTTGGGTAAGCAGCGAGACGAGCGGTTGGCAACCTTCCAGACCTTGCGCGAAGGTGTGCACCGCAAGATCGACATCGAGGAGTTTGCATCGTGAGTACCGACAAGTCGCTGGAAGTCCGAGGGCTGACGGCCTCCTACGGGTCGATCAAAGCCCTGCGCGGAGTCGATCTGAAGGTCGTCCAAGGCAGCGTGGTGGCCGTCGTGGGTCGCAACGGTGCCGGCAAGTCGACCTTGCTGAACTCGATTTGTGGTGTGATGAAGTCCGATGGGGGAACCGTGCGCTTCGGCGACCGCGACCTGACCGGTATGTCCGCTCAGCGGGTCACTCGATCGGGATTGGCGCTGGTTCCGGAAGGTCGTCGGATCATCGCACCCTTGACCGTTCGCGAAAACCTCGGCCTGTCCAAGGCGGCCCGGCGCAAGTCCGATCGGGACATGGAGTCGTGGGTGTTCGAGCTGTTCCCGATCCTCAAGGATCGCGCGAAACAGTACGCGGGTTCCCTTTCGGGTGGTGAACAACAGATGCTCGCAATTGGACGTGCCCTGATGACGCACCCGGATCTGATCGTGCTTGACGAGCCATCGATGGGTCTCGCCCCATTCGTCGTGGACAAGGTGTACGAGTCGTTGATCAGCATCAACAACACCGGCATCTCGGTCCTGCTCGTGGAGCAAGACGCCGTGCTGGCATCGTCCGTGGCCGACTACATGTTCGTGATGCAACAGGGAGAGATCGTGGCCAAGGGAACGCCCGACGATCTGACTAAGAACGACTTCATCACGTCCGGATACTTCTCTTGACCTCGCTCGCTGGCAAGCGAGTCCTCGTCACCGGTGGGGCGCGTGGCGTGGGTCTCGCGGTGTGTCGAACGGCAAGGGCCGCCGGTGCGTGGGTCGGCGCGCTCGACATCAACGAGATTCCTGTCGACGCCGTCGATGCTGCCTTCATCGGTGATCTCGGCGATTCGGCATTTTGTCGCTCGGTATTGGACAAGGCCGGGCACGTCGACATCCTCGTCAATGCAGCGGGCTTGCTCCGCCCTCGACAACTCAGTGACATGACCGTGGACGAGTTCGACTACGCCGTCGCGGTGAACCTGCGCAGCGTGTTCCAGCTGTGTCAGGGCGTCGTGCCCGGGATGGTCGCGCAGAAGTGGGGCCGGATCGTCAACTTTTCCTCGGTCAATGCTCGGACGGGGGGCACCACCTCGGCTGCTTATGCTGCCGCCAAGGCCGGTGTCATCGCGCTGTCGAAGAGCATCGCCAAGGACGTCGCGAAGTCGGGGGTGACCGTCAATTCGATCGCACCAGCAGCCATCGACACGGAGTTGAACAGCTTCTTGTCGCCGGAGGCCCGCGCGAAACTGGAGAACGACATTCCGGTGGGTCGATTCTCGACTGCCCAAGAATTCGCCGACATCGTGATGTTTCTCGTCGGCGACTCCGCAGGCTTCATCACCGGTGCGACGCTCGACGTCAACGGTGGATGGGTGATGCCCTAAGCCTCGAAGGTGACGCGATGCCGGAGAACCTGGACTTTCCGGTTGGTCATGCCCACTTCACCGAGTAGATCGAGTTTCCCGCGGGTGTCGGCGATCGGCGCCTCCACGAAGATCAACCATTCGGGTTCCTCCGACACGTTGATGTGCGACCCGTCTCGCTGACACATACGGACTACTTCCTCGCTGGTGGAAAAGAGCGATCGAATTCGCTCAATTAGTTCGGTCGAGTCGCCGGTCAGATCGAACTGCACGGCCACTGCCGGGCCCGGTCGGGGGACGTCGTGTGGCGCACCCCGCAGAACATCGACCTGACGGTATGGCGTGTTGCTGCGGTTGGAGACGTTCTCGAGCACCGTCGGCCGCAGGGTATCCACCTTCGGATCTCGCGCCCCGAGGTACCTGGGCGACTCGAAGATCTCCGGAGAAGGAATGAGGTACACGTTGTGCACGAGTGGTCCGCCTTCGGTGGCGTAGAACGCGGAGCAAGAATGGAAGCCGGACTTCAACAGGTCGGGGGCATGCCGCTCGTCGTACCACTGCTCGAACGTCGGCAGGAATGAGGGCGTGACGTCCATGCGCGCGAGGTAGAGGTGTGTCATCGCGCGCCTCCGTGGAACGCCTTGTACTCGAGGAACTCCTCGAGCCCATAGCGTCCGAGTTCACGACCCAAACCCGATTGCTTGAGACCGCCGTACGGAGCCGAGGGATGGAACGCACCACCGTTGACGGTGATGGTCCCGGCCTCGAGTCGTACGGCGAAGTCTAAGGCTTGCTCGCTGTCCGTGCCCCACACCGAGGCTGCCAGTCCGTATTCGCTGTCGTTGGCGATGTTCAGCAACTCTGGTTCGGGAGCGGCGATGATCGACAGCACCGGTGCAAAGATCTCTTCGCGGGCGACACGCATCGATGGCGCCACGTCCCTGAAAACCGTCGGCGAAACGAAGTGGCCGCGGTCGGGAACCTCGGTTGAGTAAATCTTGCGCGCACCCTCTCGTTCGCCACTGGCGATGATCTCGAGCGCTCGATCCCGTTGGCGGGCGGAGACGAGTGGCCCGATGACCGTCGACTCATCTCGGGGATCGCCGATCACCAGTCGCGAGAAGTGGTCGACGATGAGTTCGCTGGCGTGATCGGCGAGGGAAGCGGGCACCACCAGGCGGGTGAGGGCCGTGCACGTCTGACCTGTGTTGCGGGAACAACTCCCGACGGTGCCGGCGACGGCTGCGGCGAGCGCTCCCTCGTCGAGCACGATCGACGCTGATTTGCCGCCCAACTCGAGACACGTCCGAACCAGGCGTCCGCCAGCTGCAGCGGCAATCGAGCGCCCCGTGTTCGTAGAGCCGGTGAAGGAGATGAATCGAATACCGGGATGATTGACGAGTGCAGTGCCGACGCCCGGTCCATCACCGCCCACCATGTTGATGAGTCCGGAAGGTAGGCCACCCTCGTCGAACAGCTGCATCAGACGAAACGCGCACAGGGGAGCGATCTCGCTGGGTTTGGCCACCACGGAACATCCAGCCGCGATCGCCGACGCGCACTTGATCAGAAACTGGGAGATGGGATAGTTCCACGGGGTGATCGCAGCAGCAGGTCCGACGGCAACGCGATCCACTCGCGTGGAGCCGAGCGTCTCGGAGAAGGAGAACTCGTCCAGGATGGCGATCAGATCTTCGAGAACCTTCACCGGTAGGAACCCCGTGGCTTGACGGGCGGTCGTGATCGGGGTACCGACCTCGGTCGCCCACAACGTTGCCAACTCCTCCAGATTCGTGGTGAGCACCGCGTGCATCATGTGGAGGACTTCCTGCCGTGCAGCGACGGTGGAGGTACGCCAGGTGGTGAAGGAGGCGAGTGCCGCTTCCACGGCGCGATCGACGTCCGTGACGTCACCGAGTGGAGCCGATCCACATGGTTCGACGCGATAGGGATCCTCCACCGCGAGGACGGAACCACTGTGTGGGGCCACCCACTTTCCAGCGATGTAATGGTGCTCGAAGTGATACGTCATTGCTGCTCGCCCCCTTGTGGCACTTGACAATCGTTTTGTTGCCCAAGCGCTCGTTTGCTTAGTGTAGAACGAGGGGCAAAGGGGATGCACATGGGGAATCAGCGAGTGCCGCGGATCGCCGTGGTCGGTGGTCGCACGTGGGGACACATGCACCTGCGAGCGTTTTCACAGTTGCAGCGCAATGGGCGTTGCGAGTTGGTCGGTCTCGTCGATCTGGATGAGAGCGTGCTTGCGGAGCGCAAGGCCCAGTTCGGGTTGGCGACGTTCACGTCCTTGGACGAGATGCTCGCCACCTGTCGGCCCGATGGCGTGTCGATCGCGGTACCCGACCATTTGCATCGTCCCGTCGCGGCAACCGCGATGAAGGCAGGAAGCCATGTCTTGATCGAAAAGCCAATGGACATCACCACGGATGGTTGTCGCGAGTTGCTTTCGATTGCCGAGGCCAACGGCAAATTCATCCAGATGGAGTTCATGAAGCGCAAGGATCCTTATCACATCGATTTGGAGCAACGAATCGCGCGTGGACAGCTGGGCAAAGTGCAATACGGATACGCGTGGATGGAAGATCGCATCGAGGTGCCACGCGATTGGCTGCCACGGTGGGCGTCGGAGAGCAGCCCCGCGTGGTTCCTCGGTGTCCACTTGTTCGACCTCGTGCGTTGGCTGATCAAGTCCGACGCCACCGCCGTCTCCGCGGTCGGCCACAAGGGCAAGTTGTCGGGAATCGGCATCGACACCTATGACGCGGTCAATGCGCGGGTGCAATTCGAGTCCGGCGCATCGTTCCACTTCGACGTCTCGTGGCACATTCCGGATGGCAACGAGGCGATCGTGAACCAGGGCGTCAAGGTCGTCGGCACCGAAGGATGGTTGACCGTCGACTCCCAAGATCGTGGTGCGCGAGGGTGCCTCCGCGGGTCGGTGGGATCAGCCGTCGGGAAGTCCGACCGAGTGCTCCCGGAGAACGCCATGTTCACGCCCAACCTGGGACTGTTCATCCAGAGCACCGATCGGTGGGGCAAGCCAGAGTTCGCCGGCTACGGAATCGAGTCGATCCAGGACTTCGCGCTGAACCTGGGCTACGTGCTGAACGGCGGAGACATCGCGGAACTCGCGGGCAAGTATCCGTCGGGAGTCGACGGCCTCGAAGTCACGAAGATCGCCGAGGCGGTGCAAACGAGCATGGGTCGCGGCGGGGAACTGGTCGCCATCGCTCGGGAATCCAAGTAGGCGCATGAACTTCGACGAGTACCAATCCCACGACTTGCTCGGGCTCGCCGCCCTGGTGCAGTCGGGAGAGGTGTCGGGCAACGAACTCCTCGACACTGCATTGGAGGTGACCGAGCGAGTCAACGGCGAGGTAAATGCAGTCGTTCGGCTGATGGAGAACGAAGCCCGACGAGATTTGGCCGGCGCCGATCGCAGCGCCCCGTTGTACGGTGTGCCGTATCTGCTGAAGGATCTCACCGCCATGTATGCGGGTGTCCCGACCACTCAGGGAAGCGTGTTCTTCAAGGACTTCGTTCCGGATTACGACACCGTGACGGTTCGGCGTCTACGTGACAGCGGCTTGGTGATTTTTGGCAAGACGAACACCCCCGAACTCGGTGGAAACGTCTCGGCAGAGCCGCAGTTGTTCGGTCCTACGCGCAATCCGTGGAATACCGCGTTCTCGGCCGGCGGCTCGAGTGGTGGCGCGGCGGCGGCGGTCAGCGCGGGCATCGTGCCGGCAGCCCATGCCACCGACGGCGGTGGATCGATTCGTATTCCCGCGTCGTGTTGCGGCTTGTTCGGTTTGAAGCCATCGCGAGGTCGAACCTCCTTCGGTCCGAAGCTGGGCGAGGGCTGGAACGGAATGACGAGCGAGCACGCGATCACCCGCTCCGTGCGCGACTCGGCAGCGCTGCTCGACGTGATCGCGGGGCCGGCGGCGGGCGATCCCTACGGGATACCTGCCCCCCGGCGTACTTTCTTGGCTGCGTTGTCGGAACGAGTGCGACCGTTGCGCATCGCGTACACGGCGGTTGCACCGTCTGGCGCGCCCGTCGATGAGCGGGTCATTGCCGAGTTGATGGCCACCGTCGAGACGTTGCGAGCCTGCGGCCATGACTGTGTCGAGGCCGTTCCCGAACTCGACGGACCTGCCGTCTCCGATGCCAACGTGAAGGTGATCGCCGTGCATCACGCATTCAACGTCGGCAAGCGCGCAGCGGTGCTCGGCCGCGAACCGCAGACCGGTGATCTCGAGAAGGTCATGCAGTACCGAGTCGACGTCGGTCGACAAGTCAGTGCCGTCGACTACGTGAAGGCAGTCGAGGTCCTGCATCAGGCCGGACGGGCCGTCGGTGAATTCATGCGCGAGTACGACGTGATCCTTCGCCCCACCACCGCCAAGCCACCCCAGCCCGTCGGCACCTTCGACATGAACACCGACGACCTGCAGTCCTTCCTCAAGGCCTTGTGGGGGTACATCCCATTCACGGCGTTGTTCAATGCGACCGGGCAGCCGGCCATGTCGGTGCCGCTCGGCTGGGCCGACGGTCTTCCCGTCGGCATGCAATTCGCCGGTCGTTATGGTGACGAGGAGACGCTCTTCCAGTTGGCGCGCCAACTCGAGGTCGAGTCGCCGTGGGCCGACCGACGACCATCGATGGCGGGCTGAGGCGACCATGGCGACGCGCGTCGAACGGGGCGAGATCGCCTACGGCGCGCGAGGCGATGGGTCACCGTGGTCGATTGCCACCTACGTCGTGGATGGCGGTCGTCC
>JBJTFU010000206.1:0-2768 GCA_046093585.1 Ilumatobacteraceae bacterium
GCCGACCCGGCACTCGTGGCGATTCCTGCACTCGGCTGGTTCGGCGAACCCGGCATCGTCTTGTCACGACACGATGCCGTTGCGACTCCGTATTTCACAGTGACGGAAGACCACTCGACTGCCGACACCCTGCTGTACGAATTCATCGACCATTCGCTGCACGTGCGTCTGACGGTCGAGGCACGTCTTGCACAAACGGGAGTGCTTACGCTTCGTACCACCGTCACCAACGTGGGCGACGAGCCGATCACGGTGAACGCCCTCGCCGTCACCATCCCAGTGCCTCGTCACCACGGCCAACTGCTCATGTACGGCGGGCGTCATGCCATGGAATTCGTCGAGGAGCGGATCCCATGGGGTCGGTCCGTCGTCACCTCGTCGTCCCGACGTGGTCGCACGTCGCACCAACAGACACCGTCGGTCATCTGCGCGCCCCGCAACACCACCGAGAACCACGGTGATGCCTGGGCACTTCATCTCGCATGGAGCGGCAATTTCCACTTCGTGTGCGACGGCGTCACCGGCGACCTCCGCACCATCACCGCCGGCGAGTTGCTCGCGCCGGGCGAAGTACGTCTCGACCGCGACGAGTCGTACTCGACACCACTACTCCTGGTGGCCGCTTCACGTGACGGACTCTCGGGTGTGACGGCTGCGTTCCATCGCCACCTGCGGGCCACCTCTCCCGCCTCCAAGCGACCGGTCATCGTGAACACCTGGGAAGCGGTCTACTTCCAGCATGACGACGAACGACTCGTCGAACTTGCCAAGCGTGCGGCACGGGTGGGGGCCGAGCGGTTCGTACTCGATGACGGCTGGTTCCTCGGCCGACGCGACGACACGGCAGGGCTTGGAGACTGGGAGGTGGATCCCGTTGTATGGCCGATCGGCCTTGCACCACTCGTAGATCTCGTGACGTCGCTTGGCATGGAATTCGGATTGTGGTTCGAGCCGGAGATGGTGAACCCGAACTCGCGCTTGTACCGCAACCACCCCGAATGGGTGCTCGGAGAGCCCCACCAGCACGAACTCACGGGTCGCAACCAGTTGGTGTTGGACCTGTCGCGAAGCGACGTTCGCGACCACCTCTTCGTAGCGATCGATCGACTGTTCGCCCAGTTGCCCATCTCCCACGTGAAGTGGGATCACAATCGCGATCTCCTGGCACCGGGTGCCCACCGGCAAACGCTCGGGGTGTACGAACTGATCTCGCGGCTACGCAAGGCTCATCCGCAAGTCGAATTCGAATCGTGCGCATCGGGCGGCGGAAGAGTCGACGCAGGGATGGCCCACCAAGTCACCCGCTTCTGGACGAGTGACTCGATCGATGCTCTCGACCGTCTCGGCATCCAGCGCGGTGCACTGCGATTCTTTCCACCGGAGATGCTCGGTGCGCACATCGGCGCGCCCGTCTGCCACACGACCGGTCGACGCCACTCGCTCTCGTTCCGCGCGCTTTCCGCGTTGCCGTTCTGGCTCGGCGTCGAGTGGGACTTGCTGTCTGCCTCCGAGCACGAGCTGGACGGGTTGAAGCAGATGATCGACGTCCACAAGCGATTCCGCGACCTGCTCCACGGGGGCACCACCCGATTCGGTGAACACCCCGATCCATCGATCAATCAGCATGCGGTGATCGCGGAAGATCAGAACCACGCTCTCGTCGTCATTGCTTCCACCGCAAGTGGTGCTCGGCATGAACCCGCGCCTGCGCGCATCGATGGACTCGATCCCACCTCCGTGTATCGCTGCCAACTGGTGGAACTCGACACCCCGCGATGGGCCCTGAATCGCGGACTACCGCGCTGGGTGGAGGCAGGTCTGAGCGCCACCGGCGCTCAACTCGCCGAGATCGGCCTACCCGTTCCACCCCTCCTCCCCGCTTCGGGCATCCTCGTACACGTGGAGCGCATGCCATGAACGACATGAGACGCGATCGACACCTGGGCACACGTGTACACATCGTGGCGAGCAGACAACACCGTCCGAATCGGCCTTCGGCCGACTGTCCGTTCTGCGTGGGCGGACTGGAAGCACCCCACCACTACGACGTGCAGGCGATCCCCAACCGATGGCCGGCTCTGGGAGAAGGAAGGTGCGAAGTGGTGCTGTATTCGGCCGATCACGACGCGAGCCTCGCGAGATTGGGCGTGGAAGGCGTGCGCAACGTGATCGACACCTGGGCGACACGCACCACCGCCCTGCTGGAATCACCCGACGTCGAGTTCGTCCTCGTGTTCGAGAATCGTGGCGCAAGCGTCGGAGCGACGATCGACCACCCTCATGGCCAGATCTACGCGTTCGATCACGTGCCCGAACGACAACAGCGACTGATCGATGCATCGTGGATGCCCGATCGAGAATGCGGCGATCGCGCCGTCGCCACCCACGGCACGTGGTCGGCGTGGATGCACGATGCACCCATTTACCCCGTGTCGATCGTCCTCGCCCCCGTCACTCGAACGGGCCGCCTGGCCGACCTGGACGATCGTTCACGAACGGATCTCGCAACCGCGCTCGTGGACGTGCTGGGCAGGTGCGACCGCTTGTTCGGCGACGCGATGCCGTACATGATGTGGATCAGTCAGGCACCTCGCTCGCACCCCGATGCGTGGATGCACCTCGAGATCGTCTCTCCGTGGCGCTCGCCCGGCGTGCAGCGCTACATCGCCGCTGCCGAGGTCGCGACCGGTGAATACTTCAACCCCGTCGATCCGAGCGACTTCGCCGCACGTCTCAACGCACTTCGCACATGATCACGGCCGTTGCCC
>JBJTFU010000207.1:0-7940 GCA_046093585.1 Ilumatobacteraceae bacterium
GCACCGGTCGTGGTCGTCTCAGGAGTTCCCGGTGGTAGGGCTTCTGACACCGTGCGCGTGCGACGAACTCCTAGCCACTAAGCCCAATCGAGACCGCCCCAAGCCAAAGGCGTCAGGTTCAGACGGTTTGACGGTGTCGTCGCCAACCCTGGATGCCAGCCGCAGAGAAAGTCAGCAGCGCAATCGGAATGACGATCATCAGCATCGTGCGGTAGAGCTCGGGAGCGGTTGCATCCCCCGCCGACATGATCAGGTACACCACATATGCCACATAGAAGCCCACGAGCACCGCGCCTTCCCAGCGCTTGATCATGAAGCCGTTCCAGCAGATCGGCACGAGCACGATGGTCGCCACCAGCATCACCGGAAAGTCCAATCGGATTGCCTCGTCGTTCACTGCAATGCCGGCATCCGACACTGCCGCTGACGCGCCAAGGACGGAGAGCAAGTTGAAGATGTTGGAACCCACCACGTTGCCCACCGCGATGTCGCGCTGACCGCGAATGGCGGCCAACACCGATGTCGCCAGTTCCGGAAGTGAGGTGCCTGCCGCAACCACGGTGAGGCCGATCACCAGTTCACTCACGCCGAGAGCCTCTGCAATCTCGGTCGCCGAAGAAACCAGCAAACGCGAGCCGACGACGAGCAGACCAAGCCCGACGACTACGAGCCCGATTTGAAACAACATCGAAGCCTGCAGGGTCGAGCGCTCGACCGACTTCACTTCCGCCTCGTACTCGGCCTTCACGGCTTCCGACTGCTCTGTACGGGCACCGCGAATGAGCCAACCGGTGTAGGCCAAGATGCCCACGAACAGCGCCACACCCTCGATGCGCCCCACCACACCATTGAGCGCCAGTCCATAGGAGACGACCGAGATGAGGATCAGGAGGGGAATATCGAAGCGCAGCAAGCGCTGTTCGATGGACAACCCACTCACCGCGGCGGACAGTCCGAGGATGAACAAGATGTTGAAGACGTTGCTACCGATGACGTTGCCCAAAGCGACATCTGCATTGCCGCTCAACGCACCTTGAACCGAAACGGCCATCTCTGGCGCGCTCGTTCCGAAGGCCACCACCGTGAGTCCGACGATGATCGGCGCGATACCCAGGCGCGAGGCCAGCGAAGACGAACCCCGCACCAGCCATTCTGCGCCCACTACGAGCGCCACCATGCCGAGCACCAATGCAACGAACGTCATCACATCCATCGAGTCAACCTACTTGTTGCGGAGTGCCCTGCCGAGGACATGTGCACCGACGGGAGCGGCGACGAGCTGAAGGATGACGACGACCAGGATCTTGGTGATCGTGCTCGCATCTTGGGTTTGGATCACCGCACCAACCGCACACATGGTCACACCCAAGGTGGCAGGTTTGGTGGCCGCGTGCATGCGCGCAAGCGTGTCGGGTAGTCGGTGCAGCCCTATCGAGGCAATCAGTGCAAGGAGCGCTCCACCAAGGAGCAGCATTCCTGAGAGAACGTCGAGGAGAGTGTTCACTGCTCCCCCTTGTCGCGGGATTCGATGAACCGAGCGACCGTCACCGAAGTGAGGAAGCCGAGCAAACCGAGCACGATCGCGAGATCAAGCAACAGCCCATCGCCGTTGTCAGCCACTGCAACCAGCACGCCACAAGAAACGATTGCCCCCAGCATGTCGAAGGCAACGGCACGATCGCCAAGAGTCCCGCGAATGATGACGCGAAGTACGCCAACCACGGCAGCGACAGCAAGGATCGAAAGCGCCACCCACGTCAACGCGCTCACGACTCACCTCGCTCGGTAAACGCTCCCGAAATGACCCGCTCCAGCTTCAACACGCTCGCGCGAAACTCTGCTTCATCGACCTCGCCCAGCACGTGTACCGAGATGGTCCGAGACGGCGCATCCACCTCGAGCGACATGGTGCCCGGCGTCAGGGTGATGGCATTGGCCACGATCGATGCGATGAACGGCGACTTGCCAGCAAGTTGAACATGTTGGATCGACGTAGCGATACGTGAAGGACTTGGAGACAGAACTGCTCGCGCCACCTGCACGCTCGAGGTGACGAGGCTCCAACCCACGAAGGCGAACGCTTTCAACGCGCCCCACAGACGAAGCAAGTAAGCGCCGGGGGCATCTCCACCGAACAACCAGGTGATGATCGTGATCACCACTACACCACTCGCCACATTGGCCACCGACAACTCACCCCACAGCGCCACCCACAGCACCAGCAAGACGAACGAGCGAGGGATCATGACGACATCACCGCATCGACGTAACCGGCGACGTCAACGAGCTGCGCCGCCGCGCGCACCGCGAAGTCGTACAACGGGCCGGCACCACATGCGACCACCAGACTCATGGCGACGATGGCGACCGTTCCCGTCGTCATCAGTCGGTGGTTGCGTAGCACTCCGCCAGCGGAGGGATCGGGCGCCACCTCTCCCCAGAACGCCGCAACCCAAATCTTCGTCATCGAGATCAACGTCAACAGACTGACCGCGAGCGCAATACCCACCACGAGATAGTGCTCGGATTCGAAGCCGGCACGCACGATGGCGAACTTGCTGAGGAACCCCGAGAACGGAGGGAGTCCAGCAAGACTCAAAGCCGGCACGAGAAAGAGTGCAGCGAGAATCGGCGATCTGCGCGCAAGACCACTCACTGATTCGAATGACCCGCTACCCGAATCCTTCTCGACCACGCCCTCGACGAGGAAGAGTGCAGTCTTCACCGGTATGTGGTGCATGAGATAGAAGACGGTGGCAGCAATCGCCGCTGCACCTCCGATGCCCAGCCCCAAGACCATGTAGCCGATCTGACTGACGATGTGAAAAGAAAGAATTCGCTTCATGTCACGGTGCGAGATCGCACCGACGACTCCGATCACCATCGTCAGTGCACCCACCACGATGATCAAGTCCTGCATCTCTCCAGGGAAGAGCAGGGTCTGGGTGCGGATCAAGCAATACACACCAACCTTGGTGAGGAGCCCGGCGAACACCGCGCTCACGGAGCTCGGCGCAGTGGGATAGGCGTCGGGCAGCCAGAAGAACAATGGGAAGACGGCCGCCTTGATGCCGAATGCGACGAGCAGCAACAAGTTGAGTCCGGTCCGCACACCGTCGGGAAGTTCGGCGAGGCGACCAGCCAACTCCGCCATGTTGACGGTGCCCGTGGCGGCGAACACCAGACCCACGGCCATCAACAACACCATCGACTCGACAATGTTGAGCACGACATACGTGGTGCCGGCCTTGATCTGCTCGTTCGTTCCCTCGAGCGTGAGCAGCACGTAGCTCGCCATCAGCAAGATCTCGAACGCCACGAACAAGTTGAACAAGTCACCCGCGAGGAACGCCTGAGAAATGCCGGCCGCCATCACCATGTAGACGGGGTGATAGAAGGGCGAACGTTCGTCGGCCGTTCGTTGACCGATGGCGAAGACCAACACGAGCGTCATCACGACGAGTGCGATCATGACCATCACCGAAGAAAGACCATCGGCGACGAGCGTGATCGCAAACGACCCGAGCCAGCCCGCCGTTCGTACCACCGAGATCTGCTCGCCCGACCACGACTCGACGAACAGCACGACACCCGCCGCAGAGGAAAGGCCGAGAGCGAGGAAGCTGATCGCTCGCTGAGCGGCCAAGGGTCGGACGATGAGCATCACGGCCGCGGCAACGAGCGGAACGAGGATGGGCGCAGACACGATGACCGTCACGAGATGTCCTCTCGATCGCGCACGTCGCCACCGCTACCCGCCGATTCCTCGCGCCGCCGAATCAGACGATCCTCGACGTCGTCTTCCACCTCGTCGTCGTCGGTCATCGTCCACGTGCGCCAGGCCAAGGCGAGGAGGAACGCCATCAGTGCAAAACCGATGACGATGGCCGTGAGTACCAACGCCTGCGGCAACGGATCGGTGAGTTCACCGGATCGTCCGATGATCGGAGCCTCGCCGGGTTCGCTGCCCGCAAACTCGATCAGCAAGTTGACACCGTTACCGAGAATTCCGACGCCGAGTGCGATCCGTGTGAGGGAACGTTCCATCAGCAGGTACGTTCCGGAAGCGAACAGAACTCCGACCAGGACGAGCATCGACAGGCTCATGCCGGATTCCCCTCGGACGTTTCGTCGTTCGTGCCGAGCGACTGCAACACGAGCAACACGGTGGCGACCACCACGAAGAACACGCCGAGGTCGAAGAAGGTGGATGAAACCAACTTCACTTCGCCGATGACGGGAACGTCGAGTGACCAGATGTGCGATTCGAGAGGCGTGGAGCCGACGAAGAGCGGCGCAACCGTGGTTGCAAGGGCCACGAGCAACCCCACACCGAGAAGAGTCGTCGCCCTGCGAATCGGCTTGCGCAACACGCGGATCTCCCGTCCAGTGACGTACTGCAATACGAAGACCGAGCCGAGGATGAGACCTCCAGCGAATCCCCCACCCGGCGCGTTGTGTCCGCGGAAGGTGACATAGATCGAGACGAGAGCGATCACCTTGATCAGCCAACGATCGACGAGTTCGTCGAGAATCACCGAACGCACGAACCTCACCGCGTTGCTCCTTCACTCGACTTCGCTCGTCGCAATCGTTCCGCTGCGCGAACGAGGTTGACCACACCCAGTGCAGCAACGGCGAGAACCGTGATCTCGCCGAGGGTGTCGAAGCCGCGGAAGTCGACGAGTATCACGTTGACCACGTTGCGTCCACCCGCCTCCTCCAACGATCTGGAGAAGTATTCGGTGGCGACCGACTCCCCCGTTCGCGCTCCCACGACGCGCAAGGCAAACAGCGGTACGACGACGCCAACGGCCACCGACACCAGCAGACGAAGTTTCCACGGAGTGAATCGCGGAGATGGGGCGAAGGTTCGTGGCATCCTGCGCAAGGCGATCAAGAAGATGACGATCGTGAGTGTCTCGACGAGCAGTTGGGTGACGGCCAAGTCGGGGGCGCCGCGGAGGGCAAACAACATCGCCACACCGAAACCGACGCCACCGAGCAGGAACGCCGCGGTGAAACGAACCGGCACCACCACCACAGCAACGGCAAACACTGCCGTGAGGAGCGCAACCAGGATCTGCAACGGTGAATCGTCGACGAAGGCGACCGATAGCCCCTCTCCTCCGACGACCAAACCCGCGACGGCTGCAGCCCCGACGACCAACGTCATGACGGCCACGTACAGCGGAAGCGAACCGGATTGCGTCACGGAGGTGATGCGCTTGGCCGTCTTCAACAGCGAGTCATACACGGCATCGAAGGCCCCTTCACCAATCGCGCGCGTCGAGCGTGACTGCTCGAGCGGAACCCGCACGCCGACAAAGACACCAACGAAGATCACCACCACCGAGATGATCAGGGCATCGTTGATACCCGGCCACAACACCAACTTCGACGCTGCTTCCGAATCGATCGATGTTGCAGGAGCCACGAGCCACTTGCCGAATCGGTACGCGATCAAGCCAAAGACGAGCGAGGTGACGGCAGACACCACCACGGGAGCAGACAACAAGAACTTGGTGATCGACGACGACTCGTGGTGCTCTCGTTCACTCGTCGAACCGATGGGCCCAACGAACGCCCTCATGATTCGCACGCTGTAGGCAACGGACAGAACCGAACCGGTGACGACGAACACGAGCGAAACTAGAGCCGGCGCACCGAGATCGGAGTCGAGCAAGGCAACGAGCGCCTTTTCCTTCGTGACGAATCCGAGCATCGGAATGACTCCTGCCATGGAGAGGCACGCGAGGCCGACCATCGACACGGTGACGGGCAGACGTCTGCGCGCCAGAGCAATCTTGCGGATGTCACGCGTGCCAAGTTCGTGGTCGATCACGCCGACGCCGAGGAACAAGCCCATCTTGAAGATCGCGTGGGCGACGAGGTGCGCGACACCGGCGTACGTCGCGAGTGGCGTACCGATGCCCATGAGGATGGTGAGGAGACCGAGTTGCGAAACGGTGCTGTGTGCGAGCAACAACTTCGCATCGGTCTGACGCAGCGCCGAGTAACCGCCGAGCAACATCGTTGCGCCACCGGCGACCACCACCCACCAGCGCCACACCCCGGCATCGGCGAAGATCGGTGAGGTTCGGGCGAGCAACACGACGCCCGCCTTCACCATGGTTGCCGAGTGCAAGTAGGCACTCACGGGCGTAGGCGCAGCCATGGCACCCGGCAACCAGAAGCGGAACGGCACGTGCGCCGACTTGGTGAACGCACCGAGCAGCAACAGCGCTGCAGCGGCGTTCACGAGCGTTCCACTCGGCGCCAGCGCGGCAAGTTCGCTGAACGACGTCGTTCCTGTCGCCACCTGCAGGATTCCGACACCGCCCAACAAGCACAGTCCACCGGCGCCCGTCGTGAGCAACGCGCGCATTGCAGCCTGACGCGCAGCAGCAGAACGATCGTTCATGCCGATCAACAGGAACGACCAGATCGACGTAAGTTCCCAGAACACGAACATCGTGAACAGATCCGTCGCCATCACGAGTCCCGTCATCGAGCCGGCGAAGGCCATGAACAGTCCGACGAACTTGGCGTAGTTGGCGTCGTGCTCGAAGTACGCGAGCGAATACGCCAGTACCGCAAAACCCAGCATCGACACGAGCAGGGTCATGACCACGGCGAAACCGTCGAGTCGCAGCGAGATGGTGAATCCGAGTGCGTCAATCCAGGTCCACGAGGCCGAGGCAGGGCTGGACGAGACGCCACCCACCAGCGAGATGGTTGAAGACAGGGCAAGAACACCGAGCCCCACCACCGCGGCCACTACCGGGCGTTTACGGCCACCGAAGAGAACCAGTGCGCCGGGGAGAAGGTGGGCGAGCACCACAGCGAACAGTGCCATGAAGACCCCAAAATTAGTGCGTTTCGGCGCTCCGCTTAGGACGGTGCTTCGCCATCGTCTGCATGCCCCTTAGGCACACATGGACGCGATGACTGAGGTGGGGTGTATGGTTGGTGTATGGCACGTACCAACATCGACATCGACGACGATGCCTGTCAAAAAGTGATGGATCGATACGCCTTGCCGACCAAGCGCGACGCCGTCAACTTTGCATTGCGCCACTTGGCCGAGGAGGCCCTTGATGTGGCCTCTGCACGCGCACTCCGCGGCTCGGGGTGGTCTGGTGAACTCGACGATCTGCGTGCTCCCCGCCGAACGTGATCTTCATCGACACGTCGGCATGGATCGAGTTCCTCCGCAACACGTCTTCTCCTGCGTGCAACGAAGTCGACCGGCAATTGGCCAGTGACATTGCCATTTGTGACGTTGTATTGATGGAGCTACTTGCCGGTGCTCGAGACGAATCCCACCTGCGTCAACTACGTGGCCTGATCGCCCGAACAACGGTGCTTCCCGTGCAGACCACCGACTACGAAACAGCGGCACTGCTGTATCGACGGTGTCGCAGCAATGGCGACACCGTTCGCCGGCTCGTCGACTGCGTCATTGGCGCTGTGGCGTTGCGCAATGACCTTCCCGTGCTCCATCACGACGCCGACTTCGACACCCTCGCCCGGCATACCGACGTGAGGGTCCACAAGCCCCGCGAACGGGCGTAGTTTCAGGGGCAGCGCCTGAATTTGGACTTAGTCCAGAACTTGATCTAGTCTGACTCCGTGTCCCCCCACGAAATCCTCAGAGACCGCGGCGTACATGTCACCGCACAACGCCTCGCGGTAATGCGTGCGGTCGCTGGTGCGCCACACTCCACCGCCGAGGACATCGTGGAAAAGGCCAAAGTTGAAATAGGGGCGATCTCTCGTCAGTCCGTCTACGACACATTGAACACGTTCGTCGAACTCGGTCTCGTGCGTCGGATCCAGCCGATCGGATCGCCAGCACTCTATGAAGATCGCGTCGGAGACAATCATCATCACCTCATATGTCGTGGGTGTGGCTGCGTGGTCGACGTGGACTGCAG
>JBJTFU010000208.1:0-3449 GCA_046093585.1 Ilumatobacteraceae bacterium
GCGCCGTCGAGGAGTGGCTCGTCGACCATGTCGTCGACGTACACCCCACCCGTGGTGAGGAACTTCGGATCTTCCTTGCGCAGGACTCGATTGCCCAGAATGCTGCCAGCCACGTGATCTCCTTGAGTGCGAAAACCGAGACTACTGAAGGATCGCCGCTAGGGCGCGAGCGGCTGGAGAGGAATCTCGCCGTTCGCCCGGCGCTCGGCCACCTCGATCGTGCGCACGACGAGTGCGCCGGACACGAGCGTGTAGGGCCAGCGTTCGGGAAGGGTGGCCGACAGCGCAGGGATGTCCATCATCGGCAGGCGGCGCTCGCTCGGCTGCAGGTAACCGAGTTGGGTTCGGATGGCGTCCCGCAAACCTTCCGGGGTCTTCAGGTAGAGGACCTGGTCCTGCAGCTGCTCGACGATGTCTTCGTATGCGGCGTACTCGCTCTTTTTGTCGGCCAGCACCTCGCGCTGGTGGAGCCAGGTGCGCACGGGGAACACGAACATCGTGACCGCGAATGCGACCATCAGCACGACGCCGAGAGGCAGGCTGGCGACGCGAAAACCGCGATGGCGCACCAGGTTCGACTCGGTCGTGGACACCCCACCAGTGTGGTCGTTCCCCACGCCCAAATGGTGGAGTGCGGGATTTAGCGCACGGGGGCGAGTGCGCCGCGACCGGCGAAGCGGGCTCGAGATCCAAGGAGTGATTCGATGCGCAACAGCTGGTTGTACTTGGCCACGCGGTCGCTGCGCGCCGGAGCACCGGTCTTGATCTGTCCACAATTCGTGGCGACGGCAAGGTCGGCGATCGTCGAGTCCTCGGTCTCGCCGCTGCGATGGCTCATCACGCTCGTGTAACGGTTGGCACTTCCGAGGGCGATCGTGCGCAGCGTCTCGGTCAACGGGCCGATCTGGTTGACCTTGATCAGGATCGAGTTCGCACATCTGCGTTCGATGCCCATCTTCACGCGATCGACGTTGGTCACGAACAGATCGTCACCGACGAGCTGCACCGAGTCGCCGAGACGCTTCGTGAGAGCGGCCCAACCGGTCCAGTCGTCTTCTGCCATGCCGTCCTCGATCGACACGATGGGGTAGCGCCCGACGAGTGCGGCCCACCATTCGGTGAGTTCCTCGCTCGTCATCGTGCGTCCCTCGCCAGC
Source organism: Ilumatobacteraceae bacterium (assembly GCA_046093585.1). Classification (GTDB taxonomy): domain Bacteria; phylum Actinomycetota; class Acidimicrobiia; order Acidimicrobiales; family Ilumatobacteraceae; genus UBA3006. The sequence continues at coordinate 1,157 of JBJTFU010000208.1, forward strand.
GAGGTGGTACTTGCCGTCGCGATACAACTCGCTCATCGCCGGATCGAGTGCGATTGCGATGTCCGTTCCTGGCGTAAAGCCTGCTGTCGTGATCGCCTCGACGAGGATGGCGATCGCCTCCTCGTTGCTCTTCAGGTTCGGGGCGAAGCCGCCTTCGTCTCCGACGGCGGTCGACAGGCCGCGCTCGTGCAGGAGCGACTTCAGCACGTGGTAGGTCTCGACTCCCCAGCGCAGTGCCTCGGAGAACGACGGTGCGCCGACGGGCATCACCATGAACTCCTGGAGGTCCACGTTGTTGTCGGCATGCGCCCCGCCGTTGACGACGTTCATCATCGGCACGGGAAGCGTGCGCGCGTCGTCGCCTCCGAGGTGGGCAAAGAGAGGAAGCCCGGCGTTCGCTGCACGCGCATGGGCGAGGGCGAGGCTGACCGACAAGATCGCGTTCGCGCCGAGCCGCGACTTGTTCGGCGTGCCGTCGAGGGCACATAGTCGATCGTCGATGGCGGCTTGGTCGCTTGCATCCGATCCGACGAGCGCCGAGGCGATCTCGCCGTTGACGTTGGCGACGGCCTGCGTCACGCCCTTGCCCGCATATCGCCCGCCGCCGTCACGCAATTCGCGTGCCTCGTGCTCGCCCGTCGATGCACCGGACGGCACGATCGCTCGTCCCCTCGCGCCGGTCTCGAGTGTGACCTCTGCTTCGACGGTCGGGTTGCCCCTCGAGTCGAGGACCTCACGGGCGACGATGGACTTCAGTGCAACCATGGCGTCAAGACTATTGAGTCTTGGCTTCGTCCCAGAGTCGATCGAGCACCTCGAGCGACGATGATGCAAGGTCGATGCCTCGTTCGCCAGCCAGCTGCTCGACGATCTCGAATCGCGAACGAAACTTGTTGCTCGCCTGGCGCAGCGCACCTTCGGCGTCTGCGCCGAGATGACGGGCGAGGTTGACGACGGAAAAGAGCAGGTCGCCCAGTTCCATCGCCACGGTGTCGGGGTCGGCGCCGGACTCTGCCGCCTCCCGCACCTCGCGTGACTCCTCGAGGATCTTGTCGTATGCACCGTTCGCATCAGGCCAGTCGAAGCCGACACCGGCTGCACGCTTTTGCAACTTGGTCGCATATGACAACGCGGGAGCCGCGCGAACCACTCCCGTGAACACTCCGTCGTCGCGCTTGGTTCCGTCCTCGCGCTCCTTGCGCTTCACGCCGTCCCAGGTGGTCACGACGTCGTCGGCGGTGGTCGCCGTCACGTCGCCGAACACGTGCGGGTGTCGTCGCACGAGTTTGTCGTGCAGGCGTTGTGCGACGTCGGTCATCGTGAAGCGGCCCTCTTGTTCGGCGATCGTGGCGTGGAACTCGACCTGATAGAGCAGGTCGCCGAGTTCCTCGATCAGTGCCTCGTCGGTGTCGGGGTCATCGGTGTCGAGGTTCTCGAGTGCCTCGATGGTCTCGTAGGTCTCCTCGAGGAGGTGTTGGACGAGGCTGGCGTGGGTCTGTTCGCGATCCCACGGGCAGCGTTCTCGCAACGTGCGGGCAAGTTCGTGCAACCGTGCCATCTCGCCCGCGATCGGCGCGTCGAGACGCGGGATGTAGAGGCTCGTGAGGTGGTCGGGCTCGAGCACCCTGTCGATGTCCGACCACGTCGTATGGATGATGCGTTCGTCGGGCAGGCCGAGGTGGTGCAACAGGACGACGGCCTCGTCGCCACGCGCATCGTCGTGCGTCAGCTTCACGTTCGAGAGCACCCAGTCGGCATGCGTCTGGGTCACGAGGAGCGGTCCTCGGTCGCCGGCGGCATGTTCGGCGAAGCGATGCCCGTCGATGACGCGCACGCCGTCGTTCACTGGATCGACACCGAGCGCGGCCCATGCGAGATCGAGGAAGCTCATCGACGCAACGACGTCGGTCACCACGCGCGGGTCGCGACGCAACTTGTCGACGGTGGTCTCCAAGATGAGCGGCGATCCAGGCACCGCATAGAGCACCTCGCCGTGGGTCGTCGCCTCGTGCACGAGTCGCTCGACGATCGCGCGATAGATCTCGTCGAAGGTGGAGAGTGAGTCGTAGAGGTCGTCGAAGCTCGTCGCGTCACCGAGGATCGAGGCCGACGGATGTCGCAACGTGCGCACGAAGCGGTGCACGTGACGCGCGATCGCGTCGTGCGTGGCCTGCGTGACGTGGGTCGACGGCCCGGGCCCCAGGCCGACGACGGGGACGCGCGGCGGGGTGACCGACGTCGTTGCGTCGATGAGCTTCCTCGATCTCGCATGGGCCGCGCTCGGTGTCGATCC
>JBJTFU010000209.1:0-4101 GCA_046093585.1 Ilumatobacteraceae bacterium
TCATCGATCGGGGTGAGCTCTCGAACACCAGGGAATGCGCGAAGGCGAATCGGTCTCGCGACTCGGTGACCCGCCGACGAACCGATGCTCGACGGATTGGTGCCTCACTCCAGTCGGCCTCTGCTGGCATCGCGCTGTTGCTGCTGATCGCCGAAGCATTCGGGGTCAAGGGAGATTCCTGAATCATGCCCGAGAAAGTCGTCGTCGATACCGATCACCTACGTGAACAAGCGCAATACACCGACGGCGCGATCAACCAGGTGGGAAGCGTCATCATCGCCGTGCGCAGGACCAAAGCGCGTTTCCCCACGCTCAACCACCTGTTCGATCCGATCATCGCCGACTTGATGAAGTTCGGCGAAGTTCTCACGGCCGACAAGAACGAACTGTTGAAGGAAGTCGCGTTCCTCGAACAGCTGGAAGGTCAGTACCCCGCCGGTTTCCAACCTGGCTCATACGTGGCGCCACCAGACATCGAGGTTGCGCACCCCGAAGCAGGTGGTGCAGGCACGCCACAAGAGAACGAGATGTGGAACGACGGCTGGATCAGCGAGGACGGCAGCATTCCGCCCGGACGCGACACGATCACCATCGAAGACGAGATCGGCACACTGTGGCGAATCATCGTCAATCCACCAGCGGTCGGCGTGGACATGTTGGTGAACGAGGCTCGCCGTAGCCAGAAGCGCAGCGACGATGGCATCGTCGACGAGGGCAAGAACGTCGTCGATGAAGTCCAGGACGTGGTGGCTGAGGAAGTCGAGCAAACCGCAGAAGAAATCGGTCGTCAAGTTGCCGAGGAGTTGGAAGAGGTCGTCGATGAGGTAGTCAACGACGTCAAAGACACGGTCAAAGACGTCGCTGACGAGGTGGGAGATGCAGTCGACCAAGTCGTCGAAGAGGTCGAGGACGTGGTCGAGGAGGTCGAAGAAGTTGTCGAGGAAGTAGCAGAGATCGTCGAGGACGTCGAACAGGTTCTCGAGGACCTCGCCAACGGCGACTTCGATGCCTCTGGTGATGTCGACGCTGATGCCGACGTCGACGCTGATGCCGATCTCGACTACGGCATCGAGGATGGTGAGGCGTTCGTTCGGGGCAAGGCTTCTGCTGACGTAACTGCCAGCACGAGCGCCGAAGGCACTCTGGAGACCCCCTTGGGAAATGTCACGGGTCGTGTCGATGCCAAAGCGCACGCCGAGGGCACAGCCGAGTTCGAAGGCTCGATCAGCGCAGAAGGCGTTCAACTTCAAGGCAACGCCAGCGCCACTGCCGGCGTGGAGGCCACGGGCTCTGTCACTGCTGAAACCGAATTGGGCGACGCGTCAGCCTCAGGAAAGGCCTATGCAGAGGGCACTGCATACGCTGGTGGAGCAGTCTCCGCTGACAAGGAAGGCGTCTCGGGCAACTTCGCCGCGGGTGCAAACCTCGCATCTGGTGCTGAAGTAGAAGGCGAAGTGTCTGGCAGGCACGGAAGCGCCAGTGGAGGCATCGGTGTCAAGACTGGACTTGGCGTTCAGGTGTCCGGCGGCGGAAGCCTTAAGTGGAGCGATGTCGGAATCGACATCGGACTTGGTGCGGCATTGGGCATCGGTGGTGAATTCGAGATCTCACTTCACTTCAATCCGGAAGCAATCGTCGACACCATCGCCGATCTCTTCGACTTCGACGATGAGGAGGCCAAGAAGCGGATCACCGAGGCCGCCAAGGAAGCCGTCCCTGAAGACATGCTCAACGACATCAATGATGCAGCCGAGCAGATCCGCAATACGTGGGACGACGCCCAACAGAAGGTCAACCAGGCGCGAGAGACTCTGAACGAGGCCAAGCAGGAAGTCGACCAACTGCGACAGGAAATGGAAAACGCTGTGGGCGATGCCAAGCGTGAACTCGAACAACAAGTTCGCGAAGCAGAACAGCAACTCGCAGATGCACGCCGGGAAGCAGAGCAAGCGGTTGAAGAAGCCAAACGCGAACTGGAGGAAATGGCTCGTCAGTCGCGCGAAGAACTTGATCGATTGAAGAACCAATACGACCAGGCCACCAGCGAGGCTAAAGCAGAAATGGACCGGGCGCGAGCGGAGATGGAGAGCGCGAGCGGCGCTGCAAGGGCCGACGCCGAACAGCGTTACCAGGAAGCTCGACGCGAGTTCGAGCAGTTGTCCGAATCAAGCGAAGAGACAGAGCGATTGATCAACCAAAACGCAAACGCTGCGTCAGACGAATTCTTCAATGAAGTATCGAACGATGATTCAGGAAATTCGAGCGTCGATGGCATGAACGACAGAAATGGAGTCCGATGATGAAGGCCACCTATCCAAGCGCGATTTCACCGAAGCAGCCAGAGATCTCGATCGATCTTCCCGAGGGCTGGAGCGTGAGTCCTCATGCGAACGCGTACATCGCAGCGCACGACCCAAACAGCACTCCTGCTTCTCCAACGACGGTGTACGTCACCATCTCACGGGTCAAGAACTCCATCACGCTCGATGAGGCGGTAGCGAGCGCACATCGCGCAATTCGCAAGAAGTATCCGAAGTCGTCGCTTCAGCGCGTGCATTCAGGCAAAGTGGGCAATCGCGATGCTCGGTTTGCCGTGCTGTCGATCGATGGAGCCGACCTTCCGATCGCCGTGCTCCACTCCGAAGTGTCGGTGCTCGTCAACACCGAGAATCCTGAGATGAACTACGTCGTGCAGGTGCTGTGCAAGTGCAACGCGAAGGTGGCTCCCGAGACGGCACCGATCTTCGCCAACATCATCAAGTCGCTGAAGATCGGCAGTTAGCCGAGCGCAACCTGCGCGTATTGCACGTCGCCTCGGGCGACGAAATAACCGCGACCAGGGACGAACCTGCGCGTCGACTTACGCGGCAACCGAACGCTCACGAGGTCACCGTCCACATCGACATCCGGAATCAGCAGCATCGCGTGACGCGCACGCTTGATGTCCGAGATCCAACCACCGAAACTGCGATGGCCCGAATTGGCCGACACGGCCGCCAACACCACCACCCCAGCGTCTCGGCCACGCCTCATGATCTCTGCCAACGCCGAGGAGCTCGCGCCCTCAGCCAGCTCTTCACCGTCGTCCACCACGACGACGATCAAATCATTCGGGTTCTCTCCGCGCTCGCGAACCTCTGCCGCCAATTCGACGAGCAACTCGTCACACCCATCAGTTCCTCGCCCCACGCGTTCCCAGCCGCTCATCTCGAGTAGCTCCGTTCGGCGAGGCGCAACGAGGAACCTTCGTGTGGGCACACCGAGCGCATCGAGTCCGCGCACGATGGTCGCGAGTGTCGTGGTGCGCCCGGACCGTTCCGGGCCAAACACGGCGAACATCGGGTTCTGTTTGAGGTCGACGGCGAGCGTTGCCCCCGAGTCGCCTTCGATTGCGAAGGGCACCACACCGGCTCGCGACTCGAGTGAAGAAAGCGCCACGCTGTGAGCAAGTCCCTCGACGCGCTCGGGCACTCCTTGCGAGTTCGAGGCCTTGGCAATCCGTCGAATCATCTCGCTCTGGCTTGCTCCCGAAGGATCTAGACCCATCACGGCAACGTGAAGTTCCGTGGCGTCTTGCAGGAATGCACGCCCGGGAGCAATCTCGATTCGACCAAGGTCACCCGAAAGGCCGAGTGACACGTACTCGTCGATTTCACCCATCCGCATCACCAGTCGTTGCGGAACGAGACTCGACACCGCCGTCGGCACCGCGTTTCGTCGGTCTGCGGTGAGCACGACGGTCACCCCCACCGATCGACCGTCGGAGAGGACCTTCACCAATCGATCGTTCATTTCGCCGTGATCGACGAGTTGATAGGCGGAGTTGAACGCGGCATAGCCGTCGATCATCAACACCACATACGGCATCGCTACTCCGGCATTGCGCGCCTCGTCGATACTCGTGAATCCTCGTTGTCCGAGCGTCGACTTGCGCTCTGCGATCGTCCGTTCGATCCGGGCAAAGGTGCGCTCCACCAACTCGGGCTGTTCGGGGGTGAACACTCCTCCGCAATGCGGCAACTCGGCGAGAGTGCCGAGAGCCCGCGATCCGAAGTCGAGTACGTAGAGATTCAAATCACTTGGTTGGAGATTCGTGGCGAG
>JBJTFU010000210.1:0-7377 GCA_046093585.1 Ilumatobacteraceae bacterium
TCCCAGTAGTTGTCGTTGCGGGTGAACGTGGTGCGGTCTCCCTCGGTGTAGGTGTCGAGCACCCACGGGCCACAGCCGTTCATCGTTGCCTGCCAGCCTTCGCCAGCTGCCTCGCCGCTCTTGATCATGATCAAGCCGTAGGTGGTGCTCGAGATCAAGTTGGGCAGGGCACCCGGGGGGGCCAAGCACACGATCTGGACCGTCGAGTCGTCGACCTTGGTCACGCCCGCGGCTTCGAACACTCCGGCGAAGGTGCCGGCCTGCGTCGAGGCGTTGGCCTCATCGAGGTGCGAGGTGAGCGAGTAGACCACGTCGTCCGCCGTCATCGGCGAACCGTCGTGGAAGGTCACGCCCTGACGAATCTTGATCGTCCAGGTGGTGCCACCGTCGGTGGACTCCCAGCTCTCGGCGATGCGCGGTTCGAGCTCGCCCTTGTCGTTGTTCCAGATCAAGTACTCGCCGACGCAGCACAGAATCTGCAGCGAGCCCTGGTCGTTGGTGGTGAACGGCGTCGGAGCGTTGGCTACCTTGCCGCCACCTACGCGGAGTGTGCCACCCTGAGTGACCTCGGCGACGGTCTCTTCCGTCGATTCCTCGGTGGTGGATGCATCATCGCCACCACATGCGGCAAGACCGAGAAGTCCTGCACCCACGCCGGTTGCGGCAACGCCTTGAATGAAGTGACGACGCGACAAGCCACGCGGTGTGGTTGCAGCATCGAGCTTGTCTTGCTCAATTTCTGACATGTATCCCCCTGGTAGTAGTTACCTGCTTCCGACAGAGTAGTCAGTCCCTGCGGTGGTTTGGCAAGAAGCTTTCCTCGACCAGCACACGATCAGGACATATGTATGTATGGCAGGAGGGGAGGACGACGTCGTAACCTCCCCCCATGCGTCTGGGCGTACTGACGGGGGGTGGGGACTGCCCCGGTACCAATGCGGTGCTGCGGGCCATCACCCGTAAGGCGGCAAGCGACTTCGGCACCACCGTGATCGGCTTCCTTGACGCCTGGGACGGGGTGCTCGAGGGGCGGACCGTCGAGCTGACGACCGACGTGGTGCGGGGGATCTTGACCCGCGGGGGCACGATCTTGGGCACACGTCGGGGAAGCCCCTTCGACCATCCAAGAGGGGTCGAGCGAGTCAAGGCCGCTCTCGCCGAGCATCGCATCGACGTGCTCCTCGTGATTGGCGGCAACGGGTCGCTGACGGTGGCGTCGATCCTCCATGACGACCACGGCATCCCGATCATCGGTGTGCCGAAGACGATCGACAACGACGTGGCGGGCACCGAGTATTCCTTCGGTTTCAACACCGCGGTTCAAATCGCCAGTGACGCCATCGACCGCCTGCACACCACGGCGGAGAGTCACGATCGGATCATGGTGGTCGAGGTGATGGGGCGTGAGGCGGGTTGGATCGCGATGCATGCGGGTGTCGCCGGTGGGGCAACCGCGATCGCCATTCCTGAACAGCCCTTCGACGTCGCCGAACTCGCCCGACTCGTCACGCGTCGTCACGATCGGGGACGTTATGCGTCGGTGGTGGTGCTCGCCGAAGGAGCAATGCCCATTCCGGGGACACTCGACGTGCCGGAGCGTGCGGTCGACCAGCACGGTCATCGCGTGTTCGGCGACCTCGCGTTGCACGTGACTCCGAAGTTGGCTGAGCTCACCGGGTTCGATGCGCGAGTGACGCAACTCGGCTACGTGCAACGTGGAGGCACGCCCACGAGCTTCGATCGGGTGCTCTCCACGCACTACGGGTTGGCCGCCGTCGCTGCGGCACAAGATGGTGCCGTGGGCACGATGGTCGCGCTGTCGTGTGGCTCGATGACACGGGTGCCGTTGTCGACGACGCGCGGTGTGACGAAGCGGATCGACGTCAGCCGTTTCGCCGAATTGTCGCCCTTGCTCGGCTGATCAGTTCGGCGGGCCGAACTGCCGGTCGCCGGCGTCGCCGAGCCCGGGAACGATGAACGCGTTCTCGTTCAGCTTCTCGTCCACCGACGCGGTGACGATGTGCAGGTTCATGTCCGACTTCTCGAGGTGGGCGATGCCCTCGGGTGCGGCGAGCACGCAGGCGATCGTGATCGGTTGCGGCGCGCCGCGCAGAGCAAGGATCCGACAACCGTGTTCGAGTGACCCACCGGTTGCCAGCATCGGGTCGAGCACCAAGCAGTGACGGCCGGCGAGATTGTGCGGCAACTTGGCCACGTACTCGCTGGGTTCATGCGTGTGCTCATCACGTTGCACACCAATCACGGCAATGTCTGCATCGGGTAGCAACTCCATCGCTGCGGGCAGCATGCCGAGACCCGCACGCAGAATCGGTACGAGCACCGGTCGGTTGGAGATCTTCGTGCCATCGGTTTCTGCGAGCGGTGTGGTGACGCGGATCGTGTGTGTCGGCACGTCCTTGGTTGCTTCCGCGATGACGATCAGCGAGAGTCTGCGCATCTCCGCACGGAAGAACTGGTTCGACGTGTTTTGATCGCGCAGGTGGGTGAGCGCCTCGGCTGCGACGGGGTGGTTGACGACGGTGACGGTGACAGGCATGGGCTCCATCTTGGCTGATCGGTAGAGTCCTCGTCGGTGCTCGACATTCGGCTCGCCCATTCAGCTCAGGACGCGGCCTTGATCTCGCAGTTGTTCGATCAGATCTGGTCGGTTCACGGCATGGTCCCGCCGGAAATCATCACGGCGTCGCTGCACAACGGGGGCTACGGATCGGTGGCGTGGCTCGGGGACCGCGCTGTGGGTGCTGCTTTTGCCTTGGTCGGGGTGCCGCTCGCAGGCGGGGGCGGGCCCAACCTTCACTCACATGCGGCGGGTGTCCTGGCCGACGTCAATTCGCGCGACGTCGGCACCTCGATCAAACATCACCAGTGGTGGTGGGCGCGGGACAACGGGTTCGCCACGTGCACGTGGACGTTCGATCCGCTCGTTCGGCGTAACGCGTGGTTCAACCTCGTGAAATTGGGTGTGGAAGTGATCGGTTATCACGTCAACTTCTATGGGGAGCTGGATGATGGAATCAACGCGGGAGAGCAGAGCGATCGTGTACTCGTCCAGTGGCAGGTCGAGGGGCTCGACGCGCCACCCGCGGGTGCGACGATCCACGCACGGGCAGACGACGAGGTCATCGCCACCCCGGCGGACATCGAGTCGTTGCGCAAGACGAACAAGGCCGAGTCGGGCAGGTGGCGGGAGATGCAGCGGGAGCAGTTCGTGGCGGCGAGAGACATGACCGTGGTTGGTCTCACGCGCGACTTCGAGTACGTGCTGCGAGGATGAGGTCCATGATTCGTGGAGTGGAGTTGATCGATGCGCGGATCGACCTCGTGTCGCCATTCCGGACTTCGTTCGGCACCCAGACCCATCGCGACCTCTTGTTCGTGCGGGTGTTGGGCGACGAAGCGGAGGGTTGGGGCGAGTGCGTTGCGATGTCCGAGCCCGGGTATTCGTCGGAGTATGTCGACGGGTGCAGGGTGGTGATCGAGCGGTTCCTCTTGCCGCTCATCGGTCCTCGAACCACTGCAGAAGAATTCGTCCACGCTGCACGGGAGGTTCGCGGCAACTTTATGGCCAAGGCGGCGGTGGAAGCGGCACTGCTCGATCACCAGCTTCGTGTCGAAGGACGGTCACTCGCGACGTATCTCGGGGCGACGAAGGATCGAGTGCCGAGCGGAGTCTCGGTGGGGATCCAGCCGACGATCGATGACCTGGTTCGAGTGGTGGGTGGCTATCTGGAAGACGGTTACCTGCGGATCAAGTTGAAGATCGAACCTGGCAGCGACATCGAGCAGGTGCGCGCGGTGCGCACCACGTTCGGGGACGACTTGCTGCTGCAGGTGGACGCCAACGCGGCCTACTCCGTGGCGGACGCCGCGCACCTCTCCAAGCTCGACGAGTTCGACCTGTTGTTGATCGAGCAGCCGCTGCCCGAAGAAGACGTGATTGGGCATGTGGAACTTGCGCGAAAGGTGCGCACGCCCATTTGTCTCGACGAGTCCATCACCTCGTTCGAGGTTGCACGTGGCGCACTCGACATCGATGCGTGCTCGATCATCAACATCAAGCCGGGCCGTGTCGGGGGATTCATCGAGTCGAAACGCATCCACGACCTGTGCCTCGAGCGAGGAGTGCCGGTGTGGTGCGGGGGAATGCTCGAGACGGGTGTCGGTCGCGCGGCAAACCTCGCGCTTGCGGCACTCCCCGGGTTCACCTTGCCCGGCGACACTTCGGCTTCGAATCGCTATTTCGAACACGACATCACCGAACCGTTCGTGCTCGAAGCAGGACACCTGCGCGTGCCGACCGAACCGGGAGCGTCTCGTCACCCACTCCCTGCGCGGCTTGCCGAGATGGAAGTGCGACGCACGACTCATCGTCGCTGAACGGGCGCGTTCTGCGCGTTTCGCCTATCGAGTCGGGGAGGGGGGACTTGAACCCCCGGCCTCCTGGTCCCAAACCAGGCGCGCTACCAACTGCGCCACCCCCCGGGTGTGTTTCAGCCTAGGAGTACCCAGGCGCGATGAATCAGGAAGCTCGCTTGGCTTGCTTCGCAATCCGCTTGGCGGCTTTACCCAGCGGATTGAGATGACGGTGGTCGAGGTCGCCCAGTTCGGCACCATTGTCGAACAACACGCGATAGCGCAGCCAATTGAAGCCATTGGAGAGAATGACCTTGCCCTCGGTGCCTTGAGGGACGCCGTCGAGTTCCACCGTGGACTCCACGCGATCACCAATGGCGAGGTTGATCTGCCCCTCGTGCGGCTTGGCCAAAGCATGAGGTTTCCACGAGGCTGTCACGAAGGGCAAGGGTACACTTTTCGCCCTGTGAAAAGCACGATAGAGAACCTCGAAGGCAACAAGGTCAAGCTCGTAGTCGAGGTGGAGGAAGCGGAATTCGACCGCAACATAGACGACGCAATTCGCAAGATCGCCAAGCAAGTGCGGATCCCCGGCTTCCGCCAAGGGAAGGCGCCGCGCCAGTTGCTCCAGGCCCAGATCGGGTTGGACGCAGCACGCTCGCAGGCATTGCAGGACTCCATCCCCGAGTACCTCGCTCTGGCCGTCCGTGAGCACAACGTCGACCTGATCGCCACACCGGACGTGAAGGTGACCAAGGGTGAGACGCAAGGCCCGATCGGTTTCGATGCCACGTGTGAAGTTCGTCCCGAAATTCAGGTGCCGGGGTACAAGGGTCTGCGCGTCGAATTGCCGTCACTCGACGTCAGCGATGAGGAAGTGGACGACGCCGTCGACGCTGAACGCAAGCGTCACGGCAAACTCGTCGATGCCGATCGTGCGATTTGCGAAGGCGACCACGTTTCGCTCGATCTCTCCGGTGTGCGTGAGGGAAATCCCGTCCCTGGATTGAACGTGGACGATTGGTTGTACGAGGTGGGCAAGGGTTGGGTCTCGCCGAGTTTCGACTCCAAGTTGGTCGGAGCGACCATCGGCCAGAAAATCGAATTCAGCGAGGCTCCCAACGGCACGAGCGACGTCGCCGATCTGACGATCACCGTGAAGAAGATCCAGGAGATGGTGCTGGACGAACTGAACGACGACTGGGTGTCGTCGAATGTGGCCGAGTTCGACACGGTGGAGGCTTGGAAGTCGTCGCTTCGTGAGCGGATCGGCGAGATGAAGTTGAACCAAGCGCGCAGCGTGTTCGTGGAACGCACCACCGGTGCATTGGCGACGCTCGTCGAGATCGAACTTCCCGAAGTGATGGTGACGAACGACCTGCAGGTTCGCGTGCGCAACATGGTGGAGCAATTCCAGAGCCAAGGCATCTCGCTCGACCAGTGGTTGTCCGCCACCGGACAGTCGACACAGACGTTCATCGACGCGATGCGCGACGACTCCGTCCGTGCAGTGAAGATCGATCTCGCCCTGCGCGCCGTGGCCAAGGCAGAGTCCATCGAGGCCACGCAGGAGGACGTCGACAAGGAGATCGATCGCATCGCTATGCAGCTCGGGCGCAAGCGGGATCAGGTACGAAAGGCCTACGAGCAGAACGACGCGATCGAGGAACTCTCGGCGCAGATTCGCAAGTCGAAGGCCGTCGACTGGCTGTTGCGCAACTCGCATCTCGTCGACACCGAGGGCAAGACCGTCGACTCGCAGACGCTGTTCGGTGACGAGCAGGACTCTGAGTAAGCGGCCCGAACGCGACTAGATTCGCGGTGGGAGATGATCCGATGAAGCCTGAGCACATGATGCGCAACTACTACGTACCGAACGTCACCGAGCAGACCAGTCGGGGAGAGCGCGTGTACGACCTCTACTCGCGGTTGCTCAAGGAGAACATCATCTTCCTCGGCACGCCGATCGACGACACGATCGCCAACTTGATCTGCGCCCAGTTGATCCACTTGGAGAGCGAGAATCCGGACAAGGACATCAACATCTACATCAACAGCCCCGGTGGCGACATCACGGCCCTGTTCGCGATCTACGACACGATGCAGTTCATCAAGAACGACATCGCCACCATCTGTCTTGGCCAGGCCGCGTCGGCGGCGGCCGTGTTGCTCGCGGCGGGCACGAAGGGAAAGCGTCTCGCGCTCCCGCACTCTCGCGTGTTGTTGCACCAGCCCTACGGCCAGGTGGGCTACTCGCAGGTGACCGACCTGGAGATCGCCGCTCGCGAGATCCTGCGGATGCGCGAATTGCTCGAGGGAATCCTCGCCACGCACACCGGTCAGTCGATCGAGCGCGTGCACCAGGACACCGACCGTGACTTCGTGATGGAGGCTCCAGCGGCCCTCGAATACGGGGTCATCGACGAAATCATCAGTACCCGTCAGATGGTGGATCGCACGGGCCCCATCCGCTGATCGCCTAGTTTTGAAGGCGTGGCGAAATTCGGGGACACCGCCGAACTGGTGAAATGCTCCTTCTGCGGGAAGTCGCAGAAGCAGGTGAAGAAGTTGATCGCCGGTCCTGGCGTGTACATCTGCGACGAGTGCATCGACCTGTGCAACGAGATCATCGACGAGGAGTTCACCCAACAAGGTGATCCGAGCATCGATCAACTCCCGGTGCCGCGCGACATCCGCGCGTTCCTCGACGAGTACGTCGTCGGTCAGGAGCAGGCGAAGAAGGTGCTCGCGGTGGCGGTGTTCAACCACTACCGCCGAATCAAACATCGCGACGGAGTGAAGCGCGACGACGTCGAATTGCAGAAGAGCAACGTGTTGCTGCTCGGCCCGACGGGTTGCGGCAAGACGCACCTGGCCCAGACCCTGGCGCGCATGCTCAACGTGCCGTTCGCCATCGCCGACGCCACGGCCGAACGCGGCTTGACGATGCCCGACTTCTCGAGCGCGATGTGCGCACGAGTCGGCCCGGCGAACTCGGTGTGG
>JBJTFU010000211.1:0-5800 GCA_046093585.1 Ilumatobacteraceae bacterium
TCTTGATGGTGGCTTCTTCGCCAGGAATGCCGGCTACGACCACGTCACCGTTGTTGGTCGTGCTCTGCTGACGGCATACCACGAAGTCGCCGTCGAGGATTCCCGCATCGATCATGCTGTTGCCGCGCACGCGGAGCATGAACAACTCTCCGTCGCCGGTGAAGTCCATGGGCAGGGGAACGAGCTCTTCGACGTTCTCCTGGGCGAGCACGTTGACACCGGCTGCTACGTCGCCAACGAGCGGAACGTGCTTCGTCGGTCGGCGCTCCATGGCCACGCCCGTGGCGGCCTCGTAGCGCACCTCGATGGCGCGGGGCTTGGTGGGATCGCGATGGAGGTAGCCCATCTTTTGCAGGGTGGCGAGGTGATTGTGCACGGTGGCCGATGAGCTGAGCCCCACGGCTTCACCGATCTCGCGCACCGACGGGGGGTAGCCCCGCTCGCGCATGTTGGTCTCGATGAAATCAAGGATGCCGCGCTGGCGGTCGGTGAGCTGGGGGGCAGGCTGGGCGGAAGTCATGGGTTGAGCGTACGCCTGTTCGCCCCCGAAGTCAAACATATGTTCGCTCGATCCACAAACTCCGAACACCTGTTCGCTAGGGTGTTCGACAACCAGTTCAATACCCCCCAAACCCCTGCCCCGACAGGGTTTCCCGAAAGGAAAGACAACATGGCACTCGCCCTCCAGCAGCACCCCACCCACCCGCGCAGCACCCGCTCTCGCGGCAGCCACCTGCGGCTGGTGATCCCCGGTGAGTCCGCCGTGGCGCCCTCCCGCCGAGCGGTCAGCAAGTCCACGTACTTTCGCCGCCGCCTCGCGGTCGGCCTCATGCTCGTCGCCCTCGTGGGTGGCGGTATTGCTGCCACCCGCGCTCAGGCCAACGGCGAAGTCGACACGCCGGTCGAGCAGCGTTACGTGATCGCTCAGGACGGCGACAACTTGTGGGCCATCGCTGAGCGCATTGCACCCACCGGCAACATCCCCGAGATCGTCGATCAGTTGGCATCGCTCAACGGCACATCACTGCGAGTTGGTCAAGTGGTGTTGATTCCCTGAAGTGAATTGACTGAATCGGCGGGTTGCGGCGGTGTACGGTGATTGCTCGGTGCATTGCCCCAGTTGTTCCTTCGACGACACCAAGGTGATCGATTCGCGAGTGTCCGAGGAGGGCACCGCAGTCCGCCGGCGCAGGAGTTGCCTGCGCTGTGAGTATCGCTTCACCACCTACGAGCGCCTCGAGGAATTGCCGTTGATCGTCGTCAAGCGTGGCGGGGATCGCCAGCCCTTCAATCGGCAGAAGATGATGGCGGGCATGTTGGCTGCCGTGAAGGGCCGCTCGGTGGGCGAAACTCAAATCGAGTCGATCGCCGAACGCATCGAAGACTCGTTCCGTCAGCGAGGCACCGAGGTGACGAGCAACGACGTCGGTCTTGCCGTGCTCGACGAACTACGCGTGCTCGACGAGGTGGCCTACATGCGCTTTGCGAGCGTGTACAAGAACTTCGACGATGCCGCAGACTTCCGTCGCGAGTTGGCGTTGCTCGAGAAGCACGCCAACAGCGAGCGCGCTCAGCGCACGTAGCGCAAGAAGAGGAAGCCGTCGTCCTCGAGCACGTGCTCGAGCGTGAACCTCCGCAGGAGATCAGGTGCACCGCTCGTCAGCCGCTTTCCTTCGCCGCCCACGATGAGCGGGCTGATGGTGAGATGAATCTCGTCCACCAGGTCTGCCTCGACCATCGCCGCGTTGAGCGCTGCGCCTCCCTCGAGTTGGATGAAATTGCCCTCGATCTGCTCGAGTGCGGCCTCCAGGTCGACCCGGCCGTGACCGGCGCGGATTGCCCGGACCGCGCTCCCGCCGAGGTCGGCATCCAGCGAGGTGACGACGAAACCCGCCCCACTCCTGAACAATGGTGCGGCGAGATCGAGGTTGCCTGAACCAGTGACGACACCGACCATGAGGCGCGGGTTGCTCGGCGGTCCGTAACCCTCCTCGCGTACGGTGCCCGCCCCCACGAGCACGCAGTCGGCGAGGGCGCGCAAGCCGATCAGCACGTCGCGATCGGCAGGACCGGACAGGGCGAGCGAGGTGCCGGCGACGATCGTGGAACCGTCGATGCTCTGCACCATGCACATGCCGACCGTCGGGCGTGTGGAGCGCTTGGTGGCTCTGCGCGCACGTGGTACCCCATAGGCGTCGGCCACCGAGATGGTGTCATGTGGTGCAGGAAACAGCCGACGCATGCACGGCGAGCCTATGGCAGGATGAGCCCATGTCGAACGCCCGTGTCGCGTATCGCACCTGCCCGTTGTGTGAGGCAACGTGCGGCCTCGAGATCGAGGTGCAGGGTGTCGAGATCAAACGCATCCGTGGCGATCGAGAGGATGCGTTCAGCAAGGGGTTCATCTGTCCGAAGGGCAGCACGTTGAAGCAACTGCACGAAGATCCCGATCGGTTGCGCAAGCCGCTCATCAAGCGCGACGGCAAACATGTTGAGGTCTCGTGGGAAGAGGCCTGGGCGGAGGTGCATCGAGGAGTGTCGGGTGTGATCGAGCGGCACGGTCGCGAGTCGATCGCCACCTATCTCGGCAACCCGAACGCACACAACCTTGCCGGACTGCTCTACAACCGTGTCTGGCTGCGCGGGCTCGGCACGAGACAGATCTACAGCGCGTCGACGGTGGATCAGATTCCCAAGCAGGTTTCCTCGGGATACCTCTTCGGAACACCGCTCACCGTCGCTGTTCCCGACCTCGATCGCACGTCGTACTTGTTGATGCTCGGCGCGAATCCGTACGAGTCGAACGGCAGTTTGTGCACGGCCCCCGATTTTCCCGGACGGATGGAGGCGATTCGTGCGCGAGGCGGAAAAGTGGCGGTGGTCGACCCGAAGATGACCAAGACCGCGCGGGCTGCCGACGAGTGGATCGCGATCCGTCCGGGCACCGATGGCCTCTTGCTGGCCGCGATCGCCAACGAGTTGTTCGCCACCGGCAGGGCCGATGTCGGCGACGCCCTTCGCCCGCACGTCAGTGGCCTCGATGCCGTGCGCGAGAGCCTTGCCGACTTCACGCCCGAGTCGGTGGAACCCGCCACGGGGGTGTCTGCGGCGGTCATCCGTCGCCTCGCGCGGGAACTCGCCGATGCCGATGCCGGGTGTGTCTACGGACGGATCGGCACCACGACGGTCGCCTTCGGCACCGTCACCTCGTGGTTGGTCGACGTATTGAACGTGATCACCGGCAACCTCGATCGTCCGGGCGGAGCAATGTTTCCCCTGCCGGCCGCGGGTTCACCCAATACCAAGGGTGCTCCGGGGAAGGGCAAGGGATTCCAGACGGGTCGCGGACGAACGCGGGTGCGGGGCTTTCCCGAGGCACTCGGCGAGTTGCCCTCGGCCTTGCTTGCCGAGGAGATTCTCACTCCAGGTGCGGGTCAGGTGCGGGCGCTCGTCACCTTCGCCGGTAACCCGGTGCTCTCGACACCCAACTCAGGGCAATTGGAACGAGCACTCGCGGATCTCGAGTTCATGATCTCGATCGACATCTATCTGAACGAGACGACGCGCCACGCAGATGTCATCCTTCCTGCGCCGTCACACCTGGAGCGCAGTCACTTCGATCTATCGTTCACGATGTTCTCTGTGCGCAACATGGCCAATTACAGCGAGCCGGTGTTCGAACGTGAATCGGGACAACCTGACGAGTGGGAGATCCTCGCGAAGCTGGCGCTCATCGCTCAAGGGTTGGGTCCCGAGGCCGACCCGCAGACGATCGACGACATGGTGATTGCGCAGATGGTCGACTCGGCGATCGCAGACCCGTCGAGTGTCGTGCACGGTCGAAGTCGAGACGAGTTGTTGAATGATCTTGCAGGCAACGTGGGCGTGGATCGGATGCTCGACTTGCTCCTCCGCACCGGCCCATACGGGGACGGATTCGGTGCGCGGCCAGGCGGGTTGTCGCTGCAGGAACTTCGCGCGAATCCGCATGGGGTGGACCTCGGTCCGCTCGAGCCTCGGATCCCTGAGATCTTGCGCACGCCGAGCGGGAAGATCGAGCTCGCGCACGAATCGTTGATCGTTGACGTGGACCGCTTGCGCGCTTCGCGCGACACGAACGTCGATTCGATGCTGTTGATCGGTCGCCGACACCTGCGTTCGAACAACTCGTGGATGCACAACGTCACCGTGCTCGTGAAGGGCAAGCCGCGCTGCACGCTGCAGATCAATCCGTCGGATGCAGCGAGGCTCGGGATCGAAGACGGCGCAAACGTGCGCATCGAGAGCCGTGTGGGTTCGCTCGTTGCGCCTGCCGAAGTGACCGAGGACATTCGTCCCTCGGTGGTGAGCCTTCCGCACGGCTGGGGACACGACAAGGAGGGCACGCAAATGCGTGTGGCACGCGAGTACGCGGGCGTGAACACGAACGTCCTCACGGATCACGACGTTCTCGACCCGTTGTCAGGAAATGCGGTACTCAACGCCATCCCCGTGACGATCCACCGGTTGTGAACAGCTTGTCCACAGCCTGAACCCCTCGTTCCACAAGGCTTTCCCCAGAAACATTCTTGAATTCACACGGTTGTCCACTTCCTTCTCACAGGGGGGCGGCCGTAGATTGCGGCGTGCAACCGGCGCCTTTTTGCACATACGCCACACGGCAGATGTGGGACTGGGCGGTCCTGAACCTGTGTTGGGGGGAAAGGCGGGGGGTGCCGGTTGCACACCTGGTCGAAATCAGGCCCGAGCCCGCCCGATGGGGCTCGGAAATGATTGACAGGGACGAATTACAATGCTGTAATCGTCCCCTACCAGTTGTGGGCGAACCTGCAATGGGGATGGGTTCACCACAACATGTTGTGGTCTCCGCGAGGGGGCCACGATGTGGTGACGGCCCAACCCCCTTGGACGTTCGTCCAGGACCGTGGAGGCAAGTCAACAGTCGCAAGTAATTGAGTTCTAGTAGCAACCACATCGAAGAGAAAGAAACACCCAACATGTCTCTCGCGCCAGAGCGTCTCACCATCGGGATCCGTCGCAAGTTCACCAACGGCTCCACTCACCCCTATGACCTCGTCGCGTGGGAGAAGCGCGATGCGCGCATCAACAACTGGAAGGACGGCACCGTCGCCTTCGAACAACTCGGTGTCGAGTTCCCCGTCACGTGGTCGTTGAACGCGACCAACATCGTCGCCCAGAAGTACTTCCGTGGCACCCCCGGTACTCCGGAGCGTGAGCACACCCTGCGTCAGGTGATCGACCGCGTGTCCGACACGATCGCCAACTGGGGTATCGAAGGTGGTTATTTCGCCGATGCCGACGAGGCAGAGGCATTCCGCGACGAGTTGAAGTTCATCCTCGTCACGCAGCGTGCTGCATTCAACTCACCGGTGTGGTTCAACATCGGCGTGAAGGGTGTGCCGCAGCAGGCGAGCGCATGTTTCATCCTCGCCACCGACGACACGATGGACGGAATCCTCAACTGGTACCGCGAAGAGGGAATCATCTTCAAGGGCGGTTCGGGCGCAGGTATCAACCTCTCCAACATCCGTTCCAGCGCAGAGCACCTGAAGGGTGGAGGCACGGCCTCCGGTCCGGTCAGCTTCATGCGTGGCGCCGACGCGTCGGCAGGAACAATCAAGGCGGGCGGCAAGACTCGCCGCGCCGCGAAGATGGTCATCCTCAACGGCGATCACCCGGATGTCGAGGAGTTCGTGTGGTGCAAATCGCGCGAAGAGAAAAAAGCCAGGGCGTTGCGTGACGCGGGCTTCGACATGGATCTCGACGGCGCCGATTCATT
>JBJTFU010000212.1:0-13770 GCA_046093585.1 Ilumatobacteraceae bacterium
GGCAGAGCGGCAACACCGATCGTGCTGCGCGCGGGGCGGCTCCCGCCGAATCCCTTCACATATGCATCGTTGAAGGTGGTGAAGGTGTCCATGTCGGTGAGGAAGCACAGTGTCTTCTTCACGTCTTGCAGGGTGAGACCCACGGTCGCGAGTTGGTTCTTCAGGTTGACGACGGCTTGTGCGGTCTGGCCTGCCACGCCGCCCGGCACCAACTTGCCGTCTGCGATGCCCAGCTGACCGGACACAATCACCCAGTCGCCCGCGCGTACCACTGGCGTGTACGGGCCGAGAGCAGCACCCGCCGTCTTCGCTGTCTTCTTAGTCGTTTTCTTGGTCGTCTTCTTGCTTGCGGACTTGGTCGCCTTCTTCGGCGTGCGCTTCTTCGATGCCATGCCGACAATCTAGACGCTTCGTTTCATGGCCAGTCGTACAATCGAGCCGTGCTCTCGCGCCGCCGCTTCATCACCCTCACGACGCTCGGTTCTGCTGGTGCGGCGGGTGTGCTCGGCGCATGCTCGTCGGGCAAGTCGCTCGACACGGGTTCGCTCACCGTGGTGCAACGCTTCCCGCAAGTACTCGTTCCCGGCCCCGTACGCGCACCGATCTCGCTCGCCAACCAGGACGGCGTCCTCACGGTCGACGATGCAACCGACATTCCCGACGTCCTCACGGCCACGCTCTTCGATTCCGAGAGTGGTGAGGAGATCGCCGCGGGAATCTCCGCCACTCGACACGACGCCGGTCTCGCCGCTCCCTATTGGCCGTTCCGCTTCACCGTGGAGAAGCCGGGCATCTACACACTGATCGTGGACGGCGTCTCACCGACGGGAGCGGCAGTCCAGGTGTCGGCGCGGGACCAGATCCTCGTTCCGCTCGTCGGCGATACGTTCCCTCCCTTCGACACACCCACCGTCGCCGACGCGCGTGGCGTCGATCCGATCTGCACGCGCACTCCGGATCCGTGTCCGCTGCACGACATCACGCTCACCGAGGCGTTGGCACTCGGCAAGCCGGTGCTCTACCTGGTCGGTACTCCTGCGTATTGCGCAACGGGAACGTGTGCCCCGGCACTCGACGGTGTGCTCAAGGTGAGAGAACGGGTCGGCGATGCGGCGACGTTCGTCCACGCGGAGATCTACACGGACGACACTCTCAGCACCGTGGCTCCGGCGGTGACTGCGCTCAACATGACGTACGAGCCGGCACTGTTCGTCATCGATGCCGAGGGCGCACTCGTAGACCGACTCGACGCCGTGTTCGACGAAGTGGAAGTGCGCGAGTCGCTCGAAGCGAACTCGCTGATCAGCTGAAGCTGTTGCCGCAGCCGCAGGTGCGGGTGGCGTTCGGGTTGTTGATCTTGAAACCCGCTTCCTGCAACCCGTCCTGATAGTCGAGGCTCGCACCGACCAGCAATTGCGAGGACGCCGCGTCGACCACGACCTTCACCTCGCCGAACGTCGCCGTCTGATCCTCTGCGGAGATGTCGCCATCGAAGAACATCTCGTACGAGAATCCCGAGCAGCCGCCGGGACGAACGGCCACCCGAAGTGCCAAGTCGTCGGCACCCTCGTCGGCGAGCAACTGCTTGACCTTCTTTGCTGCGGAGTCGGTGAGCGTGATCATGGGCTCAGACTACCGCTGGGTGCCCGAGCAATGGCAAGCACTGCTTCCCGAAAATCGGAACCCACCAGTAGGTTGATTTGCATGTCCGAGCGCCGCCCAGCGCCCCCAACGAGTGCCCAAGTGGCCGACATGTTGCGGGCCGTCATCGACCCGGAACTCGGCGACAACATCGTCGACCTCGGCATGGCGGGCACTCCACTCGTCGACGCCGAGGGTCTCGTCACCATCCCGATCAAGTTGACGATCATGGGCTGCCCGCTGCGCTCCCAGATCAAGTAGGACATCGAGTCACGAGTGGAGACCGACCCGGGCGTGACCATGGTGAAGATCGAATGGGGCGAGATGACCGCCGACGAGCGAAGCGCCGTGATGACCCGCGCTCGTTGGAACGCCCGAGAGCAGGCCAGTGACACCGCCGTGCCGAACTCGGCCCGCGTGCTGGCGATTGCCAGCGGCAAAGGCGGGGTGGGCAAGAGTTCGGTGACCGTCAACCTTGCCGCCGCGATCGCATCTCGGGGACACGTGGTCGGCGTGCTCGACGCCGACATTTGGGGCTTCTCCGTTCCGCGCATGCTCGGCATGAGCGATCGCCTCGAGGCCGAACGTGTGGACGGGTCCGACAAGCCGAAGATCATCCCGAGTGAGCGCAAGGTCGGCTCGGGTCTGCTCAAGGTGGTGTCCACCGGCATGTTGGTCGAAGACGAGGGCACCGCACTGATGTGGCGCGGTCTGATGTTGACGAAGGCCGTCGAGCAGTTCCTCAACGACGTGCACTGGGGCGACCTCGACTACCTGTTGATCGACATGCCCCCCGGCACTGGCGACGTGCAGATGGGTCTCGCGCGCATGTTGCCGCGCACCGACCTGATCATCGTCACCACACCGGCGACGTCCGCGCAGAAGGTCGCGATTCGCGCAGCCGACATGGCGCGTCGCAGTTTCCTCCGCGTCGCGGGCGTGATCGAGAACATGAGTTCGTTCACCTGTGAGCATGGCGAGTCGTACGCGCTCTTCGGCAGCGGTGGCGGCGAAGCACTCGCACTCGAGATAGGAGTCGAGTTGCTCGGACGCATCCCGATCGAGAACGCGGTCGCTGCAGGCAGTGACAGTGGCAACCCTGTCGCACTCACCGGCACGGGCGAAGCCGCACGCGAGTTCGCCGCGATCGCGGGAAAGATCATCGAGAGCACGGTGTCGAACGAATCGCTCGCCGGTTGCTCGGCCCGCACGCCCGAAGCAGTCGCCGTGCAGGTGAAGGCTCGCGCCGCTCGCGTCTAGTAGTCCTCGTCACCCGGCAAGATCACGCCGATCACCCGACCGTCTCTGTCGATACGTAGCCGAGGCGTGATGCTCGGCGGTACTCCCACCCTCTTGGCTGCATCGAGAGCCGAACTCACGGTGTCGTGCTGCAGCAGGAACTCGAGGTTGCTGATCGTCGGTGGAATCATCGCCAACTTTCCCTCGCGATGTCGTGCCAATGCTTCGCTCGGTGTCACCCACAAACTGTCGATCGTCTCGCCGTCGTCGTGGAGCGGTTCCTGATAGGCCGGGGCGGGTGCGACGAAGAACCTCGTGTCGAATCGCCTCGCCTCGCCGAGCGGCGTGATCCAGTGGCTCACGTAGTGGATCGAGTCTGTCGCCAGTCGCAGTCCTTCACTCAGGCAGAGGTCGACGAAACGCAACGAGCCGTCGTTGACGCCCTGTCGAGCCGTACCGAAACGGGCATGCGACTCACCGTCGTCGAAACGCAGCGGCTCGCGCTCGCCCGACCTCCGAGCGAGCAGCACTCCGGCTTCCTCGAAACTCTCTCGGATCGCAGCGACCCAATACGCGAGTCCGCCACGCTCGAGTCCCAGTAGCGCGCTCGCCTCCTCGTCCGACCGGCCGTCGCACAACTCTTCGAGTACCCGCTCATCGTCCACGTCATCCACGCGCCCGCCAGGAAAGACGTACATCCCGCTCGCGAACGCCGCCTTCAGCGTGCGCTGCAACATGAACACCTCGAGGCCATCGAGCGGATGGTCACGAATCAGCATCACGGTGGCTGCGGGCCGCAACGGCACGGCTTCCAAGTCGCTCGTCACCTCACACCCGCTTGGCTCTGCCCAACACCCACGCGCCGAGCACGGCCACGACACTGCCGACGAGCGCGAGCGGATGCACGCTCTCGCCTCGTACCACCACTCCGAGAAGTAGCGACACGGCCGGCATCACGTACGTACTCGCCGACGCCCGTGTCGGACCCACGCGACCGGCCATCGTGGCGGCCATCATGTGTGCGATCGCCGTACCGAACACGCCGAGCACGACGAGCGCGAGGAACGGCACCCATTCGAAGTCGCTGTTCTGGATGGCGGCGATTCCCATCGGAGCCAAGATGACGATCGCCACCAACTCTGCGCGCCACAGGATCGGGAGTGTGCCGAACTTCTGTTGCAGCGGTCCGGCGACGTTGATCGCCACTCCGTACATCATCAGTGCGGACACGATCAGCATCACCCCGAACGCACTCGACGAGCCCTCTTGCAGAGTCGGCAAGGCGATCAACACGATCCCGGACATGCCGATGAGGATCCCGATCACCTGTCCGCGGTGCGGGAGTCGGCGCGTGATGATCGCGGCGACCGTGGCCGCGAACAGCGGTGTGCCGCCATTCAACATTCCCGTCACGCTGGACGACACATGCTGTTCGGCGAACGGAAACGTGGTGAGTGGTGCCGCTAGCCAGACCACACCGAGCAGCGCGATCGGCTTCCATGCGGTGCGGTCGACGGGTTTGCGCGAACCCGGGATGAGCGTGAGCGTGATGCAGCCGAAGAGCACGCGCATCGGCGTGACGAGTCCGGGCGAGAACGACTCCATCGCCTCTGCAATCAAGAAGAACGACGAACCCCAGATGACTCCTGGGACGAACAACAACACCCAGTCGATCGGCTGCATCGCCGCCGCGTCGGCTGCGAGGCGCCGTTCGATCGAACTGTTAATGGTCCCTTCCCTTGCGCATCTCGCGGTAGTCCCGAGCACCGCCCTCGAGCGGCTCCACCTCGAGCGTCACTCCGTCGATTGCGACCACCCTGCACGACTCTCCCGCGTTCAATGGCGTGGCCCTGTTCGTGCGCGCACGCCAGTTCGCGCCCTTCACCGTCACCGTTCCCTCTGGATCGACTGCGCCCACTGCCTCGCCCTCGAGCCCGACCATCCACTCCCTGCCAATGGTGGGCGTGGCGAATCGCGTGCGCACCATGCTCGGCATGCCGACGATGAACGCGAGCGCGATGGACGCGACTCCCGAGATCAAGGTGATCCACGACAGCCGCAGGTCGCTGCCATCGATCGGTCGATACATCGTGAAGGAGGCGACGACGAACGTGACGAGTCCGACACCCGTCCACAGGCGAGGCACGCCGACCTGCACGTCGACGGCGAAGGCGAGCATCGCGAGCAGGATCAAGGCAACGGCGATCGGTCGTGTCGGTAGTTCGGTCAACCCGTACGAACCGAGCACGGTGAATACGGCACCCACCACTCCGGCAATGCCTACGCCAGCCGTGAACATCTCGAACAACAACAGCGCGAGGCCGAATGCGAACAGGAGGTAGGCCACGGGTGGGCTCGCCGCCGTGTGCATCAACTGCCCGAGCACGTCGAGTTTGAAGAATCGCGCAGTCGTCGCATCACGCACCACTTGACCGTTCGAGTCGGTGGACTCCACGACCGTGTCCAACTGACGATCCCCGAAGGTCAGGCCATCGAGCGCCAGCAACATGTTGCGCACGACGGGCACACCTTCGTCGGTTCCTCCGTAGTTCAGAACGCCGGCCTCGCGTGCCTCGTCGAAGCCCATCGTGGTGGTGCGCAACTTCGTCTCGGCGGGGCCGAACATCAGCTCTTCACCGTCGATCGACAGCAACTTGCCGGTGAGACCGATCCGCGCGCCAGGGGCCATCGCGGACACGTCGGCCACCGCCAACATCTGCGCCGACCATCCATAGGCCCGGGCGTTCGATGGTCCCACCCACACCGCGACGGGCACGTCGGAATCACGGATCTCCGACAGCAAGTCCCGCATCTCGCTCTCTGCAACGACCGCACCATGAGAGTTGACCTGCAGCACGACCGCCTGTGCGCCGTTCTCGGTGGCTCGCTCGAGCGCGTCATGGATCGCATTCACCAGTACGTGATCGAGGAGACCGCTCACGGCGACCACGTCGACGGGAGCGAGCTCGGACGCGTTCTCGGCGGCGCGCGCGGTACCCGACAGGACGACGCCGAGAAGGGCGAAAGAAAGACCCCAGCGCCAGAGACTCTTCGACACATCCACGACATTCACAACGAGCAGCCACCGTACCTTCGGCAACTCGTCAATGACGACGTTGGAGTAACCTGCACACGTGCACATTCTCGTCGGAACCGATGCGCAGTGGGTGCTGGACGAGGTCGTCGCCGCCCTCGGCTCCCCCGAGAACTCCTTCGTGGTCTGCTCGAACGGTCGTGACGTCCCCTCGGCCATCGAACGCCGCGTGCCCGATCTCGCCGTGCTCGACCTGCAGTTCGGGTCGATGGGGGCGATGGCCGTGACGATGGACCTACGGCTCGACCACAGCGACAAACGCATTCCGCACGTTCCCGTCTTGATGCTCCTCGACCGTCACGCCGACGTGCACCTCGCGCGTCGCAGTGGTGCCGAAGGCTGGGTGGTCAAACCGCTCGACGCTCTTCGTCTGCAACAGGCCGCCAAGGCAGTGCTCGCCGGTGGGACGTGGCACGACGACCTCGGTTCAGCCGCGCCACTTGCCCGTTAGGCTCGTCTCCGCAAATACCGGGGATTAGCGCAGCTTGGTAGCGCGCCACGTTCGGGACGTGGAGGCCGGGAGTTCAAATCTCCCATCCCCGACCACTCAACGCTTGCGCTTCTTGTCCTGCGATTCCCGCACCAAGTCGTCCTCGATCACCTCGTGTCGCGTGCCCCAACTGCCGACGATCGATTGGATCATTGCGGAGGCCGGCAGACCGAGGATCGCCCCCACTGGTCCGAGTACGGCTGCTCCGAGGATCGCGGAGGCGAACGCGATCGCCGGATGCACGTTCAGCGTTCGTGCCGTCACGCGCGGCGCGACCAGATAGTTCTCGATCTGCTGGTAGATCACGATGAACGCCACCACGAGCAGAGCCTTCAGCGGCGATTCGAGGAACGTGAGGAGGATCGGCAACACACCCGCGAGATAGGTGCCGAGCACGGGGATGAACTGCGAGACGATTCCCACCCACACGGCCATGGCGATCGGTGCCGGGATACCGATGGCCTGGAACGCGATCCAGTGGATGAACGACGAGATCACGGCGAGTAACGCGCGCGAATAGAGGTATCCACCCGTCTTGTCGATGGCGAGATTCCACGTGTCGAGCACCGTCCGCTGGCGGTCGGGTTCCAGACGACTGCAGATCACCCGACGCAAACGCGGCCCATCGGCAACCAAGTAGAACGTGAACAGCAGGATCGAGAGCACCTGCAAGAGTCCGTTCAACACGTTGAGAGACAACGTGAACACGCGCGACTGCTGTCGGTCGATGAACTCCTGGACCGGTCCTTGCGGATCGTTGATCGCATCGTTCACCTCGGCCGCATCGATGTTCGCCCCGAAGGTGTCGTTGATGAAATCGACCGTCTCGTCGACGTACGTCTCGCTGTCGGACAACACGTCCGCGGCCTGGTTCAACACGAGCGATCCGATCAGACCGACGAACACGAGTCCCGCGATCAGCACGCTGAACAGGATGAACGACGTTCCCGCACCTCTGCGCCAACCGCGGGCGTGCAGACGGTTCACCCCCGGCTCGATCGCGAGTGCGAGGAACAGCGACACCAGCAACAACAAGAGGAAGCCGGAGACCATGTGGAACAACTCGCGGACCGCCAACGCGCCGAGGAAGGCCACCCAGAACAGGACGATTGCCCGTGGCACCCACCTCGGCATTGACGTGCCCTCTTTGCTCACCGGACCAACGCTACTCATCACTTCGGTACGACAAATGGACGATTTCGCTGGCACGATGACGGGGTGATTCCCGACATCGAATCCGTGCGCGAGCGTCTGGCAGATGCACTACGCGATCGCGTGGCAGGTCCGAATGCGCGGGAGCGAGTGGCCCATCTATTGGACGCCGAGGGCGCCAGGTGGTTCGCCGATGATCGTCCCGTTCGCCTCGTCCACGCCGACTCGAGCATGTTCATCGGTGGGTTGCGTGCGCTGCTGCTGCAAACCCTGCATCCGCTCGCCATGGCCGGAGTTGCCCAACACTCCGACTACCGCAACGACCCTTGGGGTCGCCTCCAACGCACCGCCGACTTTCTCGCCGTCACCACGTTCGGTCCGGCCGTCGAGGCCGACCGTGTGATCGACCGCATTCGCCACGTGCACTCCTTCGTCAAGGGACAGGCGAGCGACGGTCGCCACTACTCGGCCAACGACCCGCACCTTCTCCGCTGGGTTCACGTCGCCGAAGTGGACAGCTTCCTCGCGGCCTATCAGCGGTTCGGCACCCGCAAGTTGGACGCGATCGAGCGCGACGGTTACGTCGAAGACATGGCGTTGATCGCGCGCAAGCTCGGTGTTCCTGCTCCACCCACCTCCTATCGCGCGGTGCAGGATCAACTCCGGGCGTTTCGACCGGAGTTGCGCAGCACGGTCGAGTCGCGGGACGCAGTGAAGTACCTGACGCTCACCCCACCACTCGAGTTCCCTGCCAAATCCGCCTATTTCGCACTCGTTGCCGCCACGGTGGCCACGTTGCCGCGTTGGTCGAGGCCGCTGCTCCGCCTACCGCACCTTCCGCTCACTGAGCGCCTCGCGCTTACCCCGCTGGGCGAAGGCGTCACCCGCGCGTTTCGTTGGGTCACCACGTCCAACTCGCCGTTTCAACGTCGCGAAGAAGACCGCGCGCGATCGACGAACGCTTCGTAGATCCGCTGTTGTTGCGGATCGTCCGCGGAGGTGTCTTCCGGGTGCCACTGCACTCCCACCAACCACCGTTCTTCATGCTCGATCGCTTCGAGTAGTCCGTCCGGCGCCCAACCCACCGGCTTGAACCCTTTCGCCAGCGTTCCGATTCCTTGGTGATGGAACGACGCTCCCTGGATGGAGGTGCCGCCCACCGCGTTGGCGAGAGTCGACACACTCTCCAGACGCACCTCGTGCAAGGTGTACTCGGCGCCTACGGGGAAACCAGTCGGCTTGTGGTCGATCAACTCGGCCGCGTTGTCCAACTCACTCAAGTCCTGCACGAGCGTTCCCCCGAGCACCACGTTGGCCAACTGCATGCCACGACAAATCGCAAGGACCGGTTTGTCGTGCCGCAGCGCTGCGCGCAACAGGCTCGCCTCGAAGTGATCCTGGCTTTCGAGCACGCCATATATGTGGGGTCCTGCTTCTTGTCCGTACAGCGCAGGGCTCACGTCGCCGCCACCCATCAGGATCAGGCCGTCGAATCTGGAGATCAGGTCGTCCGACTCGGCGTCGTCGATCGCCTGCGGCGAGATCACCACGGGTTCACCTCCCGCACGCAACACCGAATCCAAGTAGCGCCGACCTGCGAAGCAGACGGAGTCGCGTGAGACACGGCTCGGCGCGCCTTGGCGACCGGCGATTGCTACGAGCGGCATCTAGTCCGCGACGTTGATCGTCACCGATCGGATCACCACGTCGTCCTTCGGACGATCGCCCGGCAACGTCGGCACCTGTTGCATCTGATCGACGATGTCGAGACCCTTCACCACCTGACCGAACAACGCGTACGCCGGCGGCAACTGCACACCACTCGGACCGCTGATGATGAAGAACTGCGAACCGTTCGTGTTCGGGCCCGCGTTGGCCATGGCCAGACTGCCGATCTGGTACTGACCTGGTTTCGGGAGTTCGTCGGCGAAGCGATAACCCGGGCCACCGCGACCGGTGCCCTCGGGGTCCCCACCCTGACACACGAAGCCGTTGATGATGCGATGGAAGATCACGCCGTCGTAGTAGTGGTGGAGGGCGAGGAAGACGAAGTTGTTGACCGTCTTCGGTGCGGAGATCGCATCCAACGCGATGACGAGCGTGCCCATCGACGTCTCCATCGTCGCCGAGTAGCGCTTCGACGGATCGATGCCCATCTCGGGTGGTGCATCGAATTTCTGCTTCTTGGGGGCCGAACCGTCGAATGGAGGGAATGAAGTCATCCGCTCACGCTACCCACTGCCTTATGATCGTCCGCATGTCACAGCCGGATCTCGATGCCATCGAACGCGATCTCAGCGACGTCGAGTCGTCGCTCGAGCGGTTGGATGCGGGCACCTACTTCATCGACGAAGCGACGGGATCGACCATTCCCGAGTCGGTGCTGGCCGCCAATCCGACCAGCCGCCACGCCTGAGCGCAGCGTTCTCTAGCGCTCGCGCAGTTTCGCCAGCAGGCGCAGGATCTCGAGGTAGAGCCAGACGATCGTGACGAGCAAGCCGAACGCGGCAAACCACTCCATCTGCTTCGGAGCACCGGCTCGCTCTGCTTGATCGATGAAGTCGAAGTCGAGCGCCAGGTTGAACGCAGCCAAACCTGCCACGAACACGCTGAACAGGATGCTGAACGAGCCCGAGCCCGTGGGGATCAACGATGGTCCGAAGATGTTCACCACGAACGACGCCAGGTAGAACACCATCAAACCAACGGTTGCACCCACGATCACGCGACGGAACGTGTTGGTCACGCGGATCACACCGGTGCGGTAGAGCAACAACATCACGACGAACACGCCGAGCGTGGCACCGACGGCCTGCAGCACGATCCCGTCGTATTGCATGTTGAACAACTTCGAGATCGCGCCCACCGCGATGCCCTGGGCGATCGCATACACGGGCGCGAGGAACTTCGCCCACATCGGCTTGAACACCACGGCGAGCGCAGCGACGAGACCGACGATGAAACCGGCGATGGCGATGCCGGGGAACGCCACCGGTTCACCAACACCCACTTCGGCGACTTGCGACCAACCGAAGGTCGCCGCGGCGATCAACAGCACCGACAACATCAACGTGGCACTCATCGCACCGTTCGCCGTCATCGTCTGGCCGGAGCCACTACCCGATCCGCCCCATGGGCTGATCGGCCCATCGGTGATCGGCTCCGTGAAGTCACGGGGCGCCGACATTGGCG
Source organism: Ilumatobacteraceae bacterium (assembly GCA_046093585.1). Lineage (GTDB taxonomy): Bacteria > Actinomycetota > Acidimicrobiia > Acidimicrobiales > Ilumatobacteraceae > UBA3006. Next base: position 10,809 of record JBJTFU010000212.1, read on the forward strand.
CAGCCCAACCCGCCTGATCGGCGGTTTTGTTCGCAGCCTGACTGAATGCGCGTTCGTTCAATAGTGGGTTCGACATGTCCAAAACCTTAGGACAGGTTCCACCAAAAGTCTGATCGTGCTCACGTCTCCAAAGCCCGAAAAATGGGGCTTTCGACGTGGTGGAACTTGACCCCGTCGGTATCGTTACCCCGTTCGGACAGGCAGGAGGACGACCAGTGGCGAAAGACCGGATTGATCGAGATGAAGAAGATCTCGTTCGGCTCTACCTCACCGACATCGGTCAATACGCCCTGCTCACCAAGGACGACGAAGTCCGCCTGGCCAAAGCGATCGAGAGCGGCAAGGAAGCCACCGCCGAACTCGAGAAGAACGACGCGAAACTCTCGCCGAATCGTCGCCGCGAATTGAAGAAGATCCAGCGCGACGGCACGCGTGCCGAGCGCCAGTTCGTGCAGTCGAACCTGCGCCTCGTGGTGTCGATCGCGAAGAAGTACCAGGCGTCGGGTCTGCCACTGCTCGACCTCATCCAGGAGGGCAACCTGGGCCTGATGCACGCCGTCGAGAAGTTCGACTGGCGCAAGGGCTTCAAGTTCTCCACCTACGCCACATGGTGGATCCGTCAGGCCATCACGCGCGGTATCGCCAACACGGGTCGCACGATCCGTCTCCCGGTGCATGCAGGCGACACGCTCGCTCGGCTGCAGAAGGCGCGCTCGCGCCTCGAGCTCAAGTTCGGTCGTCCGGCCACGCTTGCGGAGTTGGCTGCCGAAGTAGAGATGCCCGAGGACAAGGTCACCGAAGCACTTCGCTTCGCTGCAGAGCCGTTGTCGCTGTCCGAGCCGTTGCGAGAGGATGGCGACGCCGAACTCGGCGATGTCGTGGAAGATCGTGCCGCGGAGTCGCCGTTCGAAGTTGCCGCCACTGCGTTGCTCCCCGAGGAGATCTCCCGTTTGCTCGCGCCGCTCGATCAGCGCGAGCGCGAGATCCTCGCGTTGCGGTTCGGTTTGGATCGCGGCGAACCGCGCACCTTGGAAGAGGTCGGCGAAGCGTTCAACCTCACTCGCGAACGCATTCGCCAAATCGAAGCGCGCGCCATGAGCAAGCTGCGTCACCCCTCGAGCGACACCGGCGCACGCGACCTCCTCTCGGTCTGACCACCCTCCGTGTTGTGCACGGTCGGCGACCTCATCGAGGATGTGGTCGTCTGGCTGGATGAACCATTTCGCGAAGGTACCGATACGTCCTCTCGCGTCACCCGTACGCGCGGGGGCAGCGCCGCGAACGTGGCGCACTTCGCAGCCAGCAACGGCACCACCACACGCTTCGTCGGTTGCGTGGGCGACGATCCTCTCGGAGAGTCACTCGTCGCCCAGCTGACCCGCTCGGGAGTGGATTCGCGTGTGCAACGACGTGGTCGCACCGGCAGCATCATCGTCATCGTTCATCAAGACGGCGAACGCAGCATGCTCACCGATCGCGGTGCTGCGATCGAGTTGACGAACATCGACGAGTCGGTGCTCGACGGTGTGCACATACTGCACGTTCCCGCCTACTCTCTCGTCGTCGAACCCATCGCCAGTTCGGCACTTGCTCTCGCCCGCACCGCGCGCAGTCGCGGCATCGAGTTGTCGATCGACGCTTCATCGGCCGCCGTGCTCGAGCACTTCGGTCCATCTCGCTTCCGGTCGTTGATCGCAGAGCTGGAACCCACCTACCTGCTGTGCAACGGTGACGAGGCGCAGGTACTCGACGCCGCAGACGGCGTGGAGGGAGTGGAAGTCGTCGTGATCAAGCGTGGTGCCGAACCGGTGCTCGTCATCGTTGCCGACGATCGCTTCGAGGTACCGGTACCGCCGGTTGGCGAGATTCGCGACTCCACGGGTGCCGGAGACGCATTCGCGGCTGGTTTCCTCGGAGCACGATCTTCCATGGTCGACTTGAAGGAAGCAGTCGTCGCAGGCAATGCACTCGCAAGTCGTGTGCTCGCTTCGCCAGGTGCCACGCTGGAGGGACGATGAACGACGACTTCCGAGTGAGCGACGAAGTGCGCGATGCGCTGTCGAATGGTCGAGCAGTCGTGGCGCTCGAAACCACCATCTTTTCCCACCTCGGTCTGCCGTCACCCAAGAATGCCGAGGCGCTCGAGCGTTGCCTCGGCGCCATTCGCGGTGCTGGTGCGGTGCCTGCCATCACCGCGGTACTCGATGGCGTCGCTCGAGTCGGGTTGGACCCGAGCGAGCACCCGCTCATCCTCGGTGCTGCCCGCAAGATCGGCGAGCGCGAAGTGGCCCTTGCCATTGCCCAGCGTTGGGAGTTTGGCGCCACCACCGTCTCCGCCTCGCTCTTGCTCGCTGCACGGGCCGGCATCCAGGTGTTCGCCACCGGCGGCATCGGAGGAGTGCATCGCGGAGTCGCCGAACACGGCGACATCAGCGCGGACCTCGGTGCGCTCGCCGGCCACCCCGTCGTCACGGTGTGTGCGGGCGCCAAGTCGTTCCTCGATCTGCCGCGCACGCTCGAACACTTGGAGACGATCGGTGTCCCCGTGGTCGGCATGGCCTGCGACGAATTCCCCGCGTTCACCGTGCACTCGAGTGGTCTACCCATCCCCGCCCGTGTCGACGATGTCGCCGAACTCGCGCGTCTCGCACGTGCCCACTGGGCTCTCGGCCGAACGGGGGGAATCCTCACGTGTGTCCCGGTGCCGATCGCCGATTCACTCGACAAGTCGCTCGTCGATCGTGTCATCGATGAGTCGCTTCGTGCGGCATCCGATGCAGGTGTGGAAGGACCGGCGGTGACGCCGTTCGTGCTCGCGCGAATCGCCGAAGCCACGGGCTTCGCCAGTGTCGGCGCGAACCTCTCGCTCGCCGAGAACAACGCTCGAGTCGCCGCCGAACTCGCGGTGCAGTTGACACGCACCAACTGAGAAGCGAGCGCACACATCCCCGCACATGCGGGT
>JBJTFU010000213.1:0-16824 GCA_046093585.1 Ilumatobacteraceae bacterium
ATCCTGGATCGTCTTGTCTCTCCCCGACTCTGCCAGTGCTCCGTTGTAATGCTGAAGGGCCTTGTCGAACCAACCCTCCGACGGCGGGTTGCCCGGTGCGAGCCATGCATCGCCGATTCGGGCAGCTCGCTCGATGGCCGGAAATGCTCCTGCGCCGACCCAGATGGGAGGACCACCCGCCTGGAGAGGAGGAACACTGATGCGTTGACCGGTCAACTCGAAATGGCGGCCCTTGTGGTGCACCGGTTCGCCCGTCCACAGCTGACGGATGACTTCGATCGATTCGGCAATCCGTGAGCCGCGTTCCTTCTTGTTCAAGGAGAACGCATCGAACTCGACGTCGCGATAGCCCGCGCCGACTCCGAGGATGATGCGACCGCCGGACAACTGGTCCAAGGTCGCGTACTCCTCCGCCACGTGCACGGGATGGAGGAACGGAAGAAGCAGGATCGAAGTACCTACCTTCATGTTTCCCGAGCACCCCAACAGCGAAGCCGTCATCGAGATCACCTGAGGCGTCTGGAGATTCGCCACGTAGTGGTGGATCGCATACACGGAGTCGTATTCGAGCTCCGCGGCATACTCGACCAACGAGAACAGCTCGATCAAGCTCTTGCGCAAATCCACGTCGCGTGGATACTGGTGCGAGGCGAGGATGCCGTACTTCACTGATCAGACCTCGCGGGTTTCACCAAGTCGGAAGAACGGTGCCACTTTCATGTCGCGATCGTGGAGTGTCTTGCTCAGACCCTTCGTCATTCGTTCGCGAACGAAGTTGAACTCTCCCTCGGCGAACTTCAAGTTGGTGACCCAACCGTGTCCGGCCCACGCGATGATCTCGCCGAGGCCCTTGCCGCGCGCTTCCATCATCATGCGCATGAGTGCCTTACCCATCATGATCCCGTCGAGTGGCATCTGGGCGACGGCGGTCGCGTAGTCACGCGTCCATCGCTCCAGATCTTCACGAGGTACCACCTTGTTCACCAGACCCGCTTGCTCCGCCTCGTCAGCGCCGAGCGCGCGCATCGTGAACATGATCTCCTTCATCTTCTTGATGCCCAGATTCTCGACCCACGACCACATGTCCTGCGGTCCCGCACCGAGGTAGCGAAATGCCGGGTGGGTGAACAGTGCGTCTGGCGACGCGATCACCATGTCGGCTGCCAGCGCGATCTGCAGGTGGCCTCCGTAGCAATAGCTGTGCACCTGGCAGATCGTCACCTTCATACAGTTCTGCACGCTCGCCGTGAATGCGCCCATCACGATGTTGCGGTCGGGCAACATTCGCTGGTGCTGAGAAGGCGGCGAGGTTCGCTCGCCGGGCTTCGGGTTCTTGTAACCGATGTAGTGGCCCAATTCCTTCGCATCAGCGCCCGTACCGAAGCATGGTCCGATCCCGCGGAAGATGATCGTCTTGACATCGTCATCGGTCTCGGCTTCGCGCACGAGATCGCCCACTCGCTCGAGTGCGGCAATCGGCACGGCATTCAGCGTCTCGGGTGAGTTGAACGAAATGTATGCAGCTGAGATGGACGGATCCTTCTCGTAGGTCACGACCTTCTGCAACACCTCCTCGCGCGTCTCCATGTGCTCCGCATCCCACTGACTTGCCAGGAGTTCGTAGTCGCTCTTCTTCATGTCTTGTTCCTCTCTTCTTCGGTCTAGTTGGAAACCATTCGTGCTCGAGCCATCAATTCACCGCGTTGCACCTTGCCCGCCTCGGAACGCGGCAGCTCGTCAATCAACTCCACGCGACGGATGCACTTGAAGTGGGAGAGTTGTTCGCGACAATGTTCGACGAGAAGTTGCTCGATCTCGCTTCGGTCGGTGGGTTGCGTGGGAACGACGAACGCAACAGGAACCTCGCCCAAGCGCGCATCATCCATTCCCACGACGGCAACGTCCGCAACCATGCGGTGGCGGCGCAACACCTGTTCGATTTCCTGCGGCCACACTTGAAAGCCCCCCGTCTTGATCATGTCCCGCTTGCGACCGACAAGGTGCAGGTAATTGTCTCCCTCGATGAAGCCCACGTCGCCCGAGGCCACCCAACCATCCACCACGAGCGATTCTCCCGAAACACCCGAGCCGTCCACGTAGCCCTTGGTGTTGCCGTTCTTCACCCAGATCTCTCCCGGGCTTCCCAGGGGCTGCACCACTCCGTCAGCGTCACGAATCTCCACGTCGACACCGTCGTAGATCCGTCCGACCGGCCCGGCCTTCCACCGACCGAGCTTCAGATCCTTCGATGTCCATCCCGCGACGTGTCCGATCTCCGTGGAGCCGTAGTTGGACAGAATGGGTATCTCCCAACCCGACTCGAACGCCTGTTTCAGCGTGGGATCGAGGGCTTGCCCGGCGATCAGCACGTTTTTCACCGATGGCAACTCGACGCGATCCTTGGCGTGAACGATGTCGTAGAGCATCGTGGGCATCAGGAACAAGTTGTCGATCTCGTACTCCCTCACGAGACGGGCGAGCGTCTCCACCCGGAAACGCTCCATGATCACGATCGACCTTCCGACATGGAGCGCGAACAGCAGTGCCTGTTGACCGCCCGAGTGGAACAGGGGAAGAGCAAGCAAGTTCGGGCTGACCGATTCGGGGGCTGCCTCGTACGGTCCTTCGGCTCCCCTCTTCGACACCCGCGCCAATGTGCGCAACGAGTTTCGAGTGCCGTCGTGAGTGACCGTGACGGCCTTCGGAAGTCCCGTAGTTCCCCCCGTGAACAAGATGGTGCCCTCGTCGTGCTCGGTCGGTTGGTACATCGATTGCACCGGCTCGGCTGCGGCATGTTCGGTGTCGAAGTCGTACCGACCCACCCCCAACGACACGGGTAGGCGGTCACCATTGGACTCCCGCACGAACAGCACCGCGCTCGACCATGGACCTGGGGGCAACTCGTCAACCACCCGTTGCTTGGAGCCGTGAGTGACCAGTGCAACGGGATTCGTCTTGTCGAGTGATGATCTCAACTCCTCGGCGTTGTACATGACGCTCAACGTCACAGGAACTGCGCCGATCTTCCAGCAACCGAAGAGGAACGTCGCGAGTTCGAGACCATTCTGGAGATAGAGGGCGACACGATGACCCGCTTCCACTCCCAATTTCGTCAATACACCTGCCGCCGTGCGTGAATCACTCTCCCATTCGCCATAAGTGAGCGACCGCCCGTCCTCGTAAGCCACTCCCATCCGATCGGGAACGGTCGCGGCGCGTCTCGCCAAATCCGTGGCGATGTTCTCAATCAGAACGGGAGGCCCCATCGCCACTACGCCACGCCTTCGGCGGACCACCTCGGCACGGCGGCGATCAATTGCTTGGTGTACTCCTGTCGAGGATCGCCGAGAATTTGCGCCGTGGTACCGGATTCGACCACCTTTCCGTTCTGCATCACCACCAATCGATCGCACAATTCGCTCGCCAACAACATGTCGTGGGTTACGAAGATTAGTGCCATCTTGCGATCGTTGGTCAGTTGTTTGAGCACCTTGACGACTTCCTCTTGGGAGGTCACATCGAGGGCGGAAGTGCATTCATCTGCGATCAGCAGCGAGGGGTACGGGGCGATCGAAATGGCGATTGCGGCACGCTGACACATTCCTCCGGAGAGTTGGTGCGGGTATGAACGCATGACGCGTGACGCATCGAGTCCCATCTCGCCGAGCACCTCGATGCTGCGCTTCTTGACCTCATCCCTAGAGATTCCCGACTTGTGTCGACGCAACACTTCACGCAGATGGCCGCCGATCGTCATCAACGGGTCTAGTGACGACCTCGGAGACTGGAACACCATGCCGATCTGCGATCCACGGATGGAGCCCAGATTGGAATGCTCGTTCGCCACGTCGACGAGGACCTTGTCCCGGAATTCGATGGAGCCGTTGATGATCTTCACGTTGCGCTCCAGAAGATCGAGGATGGACCGAACCAACGTGGTCTTCCCAGATCCAGACTCGCCGATCAGCCCAACCACTTCCGACTCGCCGATCTCGAAGTCGACATGATCGACGGCTTGAACGATCTTGGACTGACTTCTCGCCTCGACGACGAGGTCACGAACACGCAGCAAGCTCATCTCAGAACATCCTCTTGCGCAGGTCGTAGCGCGAACGAAGAGCGTCTCCCGCGAGGTTGACGTACAACACGGTGAGCGAGATGGCGATGCCGGGGAACGTCACCAACCACCACGACATCTGGAGATAGTCCTTGCCGCTCGCCATCTCCGCTCCCCAGCTGATGTCGGGTTCCACCACGCCGAGACCGAGGAAGCTGAGAGCCGACTCGGCGAGGATCATGGTGCCGATCTCAAGTGCCCCCAGTGTGAGGATCGTGCCGAACACGTTGGGAATCACGTGCCGGAAGATGATCCGCATGTCCGACAGTCCACCGATGCGCAGACTCGAGATGAAGCCTCGTTCCTTCAACGACAACGTCTCAGCCCGAATGATTCGCACGTACTGAGCCCAACCCACCAACGACAACACGAGGATCAGCGTGCTGATGGATTGTCCCCGCGCGACGATCACCGAGATACCGAGGAGGATGAACGGCAATGCCAACTGCGCTTCGGTGATGCGGGAGATGACAGCGTCCACTTTTCCGCCCTTGAATCCTGCAATCACCCCGAGCAGCGAACCGAAGAGGGCGCCGAGAAACACCGCCGACAACGCGATGATCACCGTGAGACGTGTACCGAACACCAGCCGGCTCATGTAATCGCGGCCGAGCGGATCCGTGCCGAGCGGGTGATCCCACGATCCACCGTCGACGAACGCGGGAGGTCGAAGCGCCATGTCCAGGTTCTGCTGTCCGGGATCGGCGAGCGGCAACACCGGCGCCAAGAGCGCGATCGCGAGGATGAACACGCCGAATCCGATCAGGAAGAAGTTCCAGGCGCGCGACTTGCGCTTGGTGACGGCTACTGGTGCTTCGGTGGCCGACATCAGCGCGACTCCCTCACTCGTGGGTCGAGCACGCCGTACAGCAGATCGACACAAACGTTGATGATGACGAAGGCAAACGCCCCGAACACGACGAGGGCCTGGACGAGTGGAATGTCCCTGTTCGTCACCGCCTGAGTGGCCAACGAACCAATGCCGGGCCACGCAAACACCGTCTCGACGGTGATCGCACCGGACAGCAACGTGCCAATTTGGAGACCGATCAGGGTCACCACGGGCAAGGACGCATTCTTCAGCCCGTGCGCGAAGAGGACTCGGCGAGACGACAACCCTCGTGCGCGAGACGCGGTGATGTACTGATCCTCGAGCGAGTTCGTCATCGCAGAACGAGTGAGGCGAGCGATGCGTGCAATCGGAATCGTCGCCAGCGTGAAGACGGGAAGCACGAGGTTGCGCCAATCCCCCTTGAACCCCGCCGGCAACCATCCGAGATTCAACGAGAAGACGAGCACGAGGATCAACCCCAGCCAGAACACCGGCACCGACTGGCCGACGATCGATAGGACCGAGGCGACGCGATCGCCCAACCGACCTTCACGTGACGCCGCGTAGACCCCTACCGGGATGCCGATCAAGGCACCGAGCGCAACCGCGAGTACCGCCAACTGCATCGAGGCCCACACTCGACCGAAGATCGCATCGAGGTTCTTCTCACCCGAGAACAGCGAAGTCCCCAAGTCACCGCGCGCGATGTCACCGATGAAGTCGAGGTACTGAACCAAGATCGGACGATCGAACCCGAGTTGAGCCTTCAACTCCGCCACCTGATCGGGCGTCGCCGAGAGCCCGAGCATTTGGACCGTCGGGTCTCCCGACAACTTGGCGATGAAGAACGCGAGCGTGGCGGCGAGGAACAACGTCACCAATCCGGCCAACACCTTGCGTAGGAAGAACCGAGCGAACTTCATCGGGTACCCGCCAACTTCGCCGACTTACCCGGCACGGCCTCGATCAGCCGTCTCGTGTACTCGTGTTGCGGGCGCTCGAAGAGCTCTTTCGTCGAGCCACTCTCGACGATCACCCCCTCCTTCATCACGTAGGCCCGGTCACACAAACGCCGCACGACTGCGAGGTTGTGGCTGACGAAGAGGATCGCGAGGTTCTCCTCCCTGCGAAATGACTTGAACAGCTCGAGGATCTGGGCCTGAACCGTGGCATCGAGACCGGAAGTCGGCTCGTCCGCGACCAACAACCTTGGTTGCAGCATCATCGCCCGCGTGATGGACACGCGTTGTGCCTGCCCTCCACTGATCTGCGTGGGAAGACGACCGAGGATGTCCGCGGTCAATCCGACTCGGGTCATCAACTCTTCGTTCGTGAACCGCTTCGTGCGCTCCGGATGGATCGCGCGCAACTCGTCCAAGCCATCGCCCACCCGTTGGCGCAAGTCCAACGACGACATCGGGTCTTGGAACACCATCTGCACGTCCGCATGTGCGCGCCTCCGAGCAACGCCTTTCAGCGAACTGAAGTCATGACCACCGGCGATGATGCTGCCACTACTGACTTTGCCGATACCGCACGCTGCCAACGACAGGGTGGTCTTGCCCGAACCAGATTCGCCCACCAGTCCGACGATCTCGCCGACAGCCACATCGAGCGAGACATCGTTCACTGCATGGAAGGGTCGACGACGACCGCCATTTTGGCGAACCATGTGCGTGACCGACAGGTGTTCCACCGTCAGGACTTTCGACTGTTCTGCGACGGTCATTGCGTGCTTTCCCCCGTACCTACCCCAGCAACGGAGACCATACCATCTAGTCGGTATGACACAAAGAGCACCTGCGACGAGGTCCTACTGGAGTTCTCGCTTGAGCACCTTGCCCGAGGGATTACGCGGAAGTTCGGTGCGAAATTCGACGACTCGGGGCTGCTTGTAGGCCGCCAGGTGCGTGCGGCAGTGCGTCACCACCTGTTCTCGAGTGACGGTCTCTCCCGGCCTTGGCACGACGACCGCCTTGATGACTTCGCCCCACTTTTCGTCGGGTTGTGGAACCACGGCCACCTCCGCGACGGTGCCCATCTCGTAGATCACCCGCTCCACTTCCTGACTGGACACGTTCTCTCCACCGGTGCGAATCATGTCCTTCTTGCGGTCGACCACGTAGAGGAAACCGTTCCCGTCGACGTACCCCACATCGCCCGTGTGTAGCCACCCGTTCTTCAACGTTTCTGCCGTCACGTCGGGCAATCTCCAGTAGCCACGCATCACCTTTGGTCCGCGCAGGAGTATTTCTCCGAGCTTCCCCTGCTCCACTTCGGTGCCGTCATCATCGACGATCTTCATCTGCAGAGTTGGCACCACCTTGCCTGGAGACAAGGGGAATCGACGTTGGTTCTCGTCATCGATCGTGGTGGCCATGCTGCACACCTCGGTGAGTCCGTACGAGTTCTTGATTGCAGCTTGCGGAAAGATCTTTCGCACCTCGAGGAGCATGTTCTCCGGAACCTGACCGAAGATCATCCAGCGCAGCGATGATGTGTCATAGTCCATTCGGGTCGGTAGATCGATGAGCATGTGGATCATCGTGGACACGAGAACCATGCCCGTGATCTGGTGGTTCTGGATTTGACGAAGCACTCCTTCGACGTCGAAACGTCTCATGATGACCATGGTTCCGCCCACGGCAAAGACTCGGGTGCCCGGCAGATCCTGCGCTCCAATGTGGTAAAGCGGAGCAAAGATCAGTGTCCGCTCGTCGGGTGAGCAACAACCGTCCAACATCATCGTCAGCGTGTTCCACCAGGCGTTCCCGTGGGTCAACATCACGCCTTTCGGACGTGACGTGGTTCCAGAGGTGTAGAGGATGCGGTCGAGATCGTCGGCCTCCATGTAGGCGTCATCGACGTCGACGCCAAGATGTGGCGAACGAAGGTCCGCGAGGCTGTGTTCCCTGCTCGACTCCGAGAAGACGAGCGCAGAGAACGAGATCGTCGGCGTGGAGGCCATCAACTCGTCCCTGATCGACAGGTACTCCTCATCGAGCAGCAACGCCACTGGTTCACTGTCCCCGAGGAGGTACTTCAGCTCTTCCGGAGTCAAGCGATAATTGAGCAACACCGATACCGCCCCCAAACGACCGACGGCCAGTTGAGCAACCACGTACTCGGCGCTGTTGAGACCGAGAATCGCCACGCGATCACCACGATTCACGCCCGCATCCCGCAGCACGACGGCGGTGGCGCTCACCACCTTGTCGAGTTCGGCGTAGGTCAGACGCTCGTCCTCGAACGCGATCGCCGTCTGCGAAGGTCGCAACTCGACCTGACGCGTGAGATTGGCGACGACGTTGTAGTTCATTTCCCCTGCCCCGTTGGAAATCCTGCCAAAGGGAGACTACGTCGAAGGGGTCAACAGTCCACCGAGGATGAGTTCGACGTATTGGTCGGCGACTTCCTGGAGAGTGAGGGGCCCACCCGGCCGCCACCAATTAATCACCCATGCATACATGCCGATGAGTCCGAACGCCACCAGTTTCGGGTCGACATCCTTCCGGAACACCCCCGATGCCGCTCCGCGTTCGATGATGCCGGTGAAGATGCGATCCACCTGGTTGCGCTTCGTAGTCACGTTGTCGCGGCGCTCTCCGGTGAGGAAACGCCGATCTTGCAAGTACACGGAGACATGTGCCCGGTACTCGCCCAAACCAATGATGGTGCTGCGTGCGATCTGTGCGAATTGCTCCCGAGGATCGGTGAACTGACCGATGATCCGCTCGCACATCTCCACCTGGGCGTCGACATAGTCGTTGTGGATGATCTCGAGGACCTCTTCCTTCGACTGGAAGTGGTGGTAGAACGCACCCTTGGTGAGCCCGGCTGCATCTACGATGTCCTCGACCGAGGTGCGGGGATAGCCGTTCTGCTCAAAGAGCTCCAAAGCACGCTGGATCAACTGGTCACGGGTTCCCGAATCGACGTCGGACGAATTGACTGCACTCCCCATTTCGGACGCATCCCCCCGGTCATGTCCTTGCTCTTCCGAACCTTACCCAAAGGCAGGTCGACCATGCCAAGACGAGCGATCAGGTGAGCAACGGCAGGACGCGATGGGCCATCAATGCCATCGACTTCGAAGAGAGATCGGGGTCCATGTCCGGCCAATCGCTCCGCGCAACCACATGTGTGAAGCCGAGCGAGCGGTATTCGTTCAGGCGCATCGCCACCGTTTGGGGAGACCCGACCACCGCATCACGCGCGATGAGGTCGTCGATCGTTAGTCCGTGATCCCACGACTTGTAGTCGGCGTACTGCTTGGCGAGGAAGGGATAGGCCTCGACGCGGGCTTGCTCGTCGGACTCCGCGACGTACAGTTCGCGCACCAACGGCATTGCGGGCGGGATCGGCACACCGGCATCGCCTGCCGCCGAGCGGTAGGTGTCCGCTCGCTCGGCAAGAACCTCCAGTGAGCCCTCCGGACCCGCCAGCCACGGCATTCCGAGCCGCGCACAACGGCGAATGCCGATTTCACCGAATGCACCCATCCACAGTTCGGGCTTCGTCTCCGGCGTAGCCAACTGCACCTTGGCGTTGGTCAACTCGCCAAAGGTGCCACTCGCCGTCACCGTCTCACCGTCGAGCAGCCGACGAGCAATCGTCGTGTACTCCTCCAGCCGCTTGAACCGATCCTCGAACGGGATGCCGACTGCACGGAACTCGCTCTTGCGATATCCAGCACCGACACCCACGATCAGTCTGTTGCGCGAAAGCGCGCTGATCGTCGCCACTTCCTCGGCGAACGCCAACGGATTCGTCAGTGGGAGCAGATAGACGCCGAGGCCGATCTTCACTCGTTCGGTGCGCGCAGCCAAGTACGCAGCCAAGGACAGCGGCTGGAGGAACTTTGCTGCAGAGAGCAGGTGGTGTCCCAAGAACACCGAATCGAAACCCAACTCCTCGATGAATGCAGCCCGTTGCTCGATCGTTCGTAGTGCTGATTCCGTGTCGTGCTCCGCAGGAAAGTAACCAGCCAGGAACACCCCGACGCGAATCGGCTCCCTGACGGTCACGACCGGACCCGCGAAGACAACATCGCCACGGCGAATTGATCGCCCGCCTGGTACGCCATCGAGTGATCGCCCTTTAGGGTCGTCGAGAGGCGCTTGGTTGCGTGCACCGCCGACGGCACCTGACGTGAAATCGATTCGATTCGCTCACCGACCACCTCTTCGAATCGATCCGCATCGACGACCTCGGTGACGAGACCACTTGCCACGGCCTCATCGAGCGGAACTTCTCCCGCAAGACACCAGCGGAGTGCTCGTGCACGGCCGACCTTGGCGACCAAGTCACCCAGCACGGATGCCGGAACGATTCCGTGCTGCAGCTCAGGCAACAGAATCCTCGCCGACTCGGAGACGAGCGTGACGTCACTGTGAGCGATCATCGCGACCCCAAAACCGAGGGTCGATCGCTCCACCGCGGAAACGACCACGTGCGGAAGGCCGTCGATCGCCGTGAGACATCGCCGACCGCTGCCCACCAGCGCCGCGGCCTGCTCCTGTGAGGTGACACCCTCGATCTCGTCCAGATCCCACCCCGCGCAGAACACCGGACCCTGCGGACGCAAGGCAACCACCGACAGATCTGGGTTCGCGGCCAACGACTCGAGTTCGTCGGCGAGACGACCTGCCAAAACAGAGTCGAAGGCGTTGCGCTTCTCCGGACGCGACCAGCGCACGACCGCAGCCGAACCAACTATCCGTGAATCGACGACCCCCCGCTCGATGGGGGGTTGATCCTTAGGCACTACGCAACAGTAGCGACGGGCGTCTTTTCGCGAAGCTGTGGCATCACTTCGGTGGCGAAATTGACCATCGCGTCGAGAGCCAAGTTGCGATCGATCGACGGAATGTTGAACCAACCGATGTAGTGGTTGATACCAAGCGAGTCACGCAGCTTGCCGAGCGTGTCGACGACCTTGTCCACTGAACCGAAGTTGCCGCCATGGGTGAGTGCCTGCTCGAGGGTCAACATGTCGATGTTGCGCTTCACCGCTTCGTAGTACTTCGCTTCCTCGGCGAGTGCCTCTTCGGAACCGGGCACGAACTTCTTCAACGAGCGGTAGTAGGTGAGTGCCGCCGTTGCAGCAGCTTCGAGACCGTCGACCGAACCGCCGCACCACACCTGCTGCATGAACGGCTTTTCGAACTCGGTCGGATCAAAACCCGACTCGCGCAAACTCTCGTCGTATACCGCGAAATTCTTCTGCATGACCGGCAGCGGCGTGAAGTTTGGCGATGTGATGATCGACTCACCGCGCAGTCCGCGATCACGGTAGGAATCCGGTGACACCGTTGCATGGAGGATCTTCGGGCCCCCCGGCGTGTACGGCTTCGGAAACACGTTCATGTTCTCGTACTTGAAGTGCTCACCCTCGTACGACCAGTCGGTCTCGTTCCAGCACTTCTGGAGAATCTCGAACACCTCTCGGTAGAGCGTCTTCGAGTCAGCGGCGTTCTTGTTGAAACCGTTGAACTCGAGCGGCTGGTAACCGCGACCAATACCGATCTTCAGTCGACCTTCGGACAACACGTCAAGCGTGGCGATGTCCTCGGCGAGACGAATCGGGTCGTAGAAGGGCAACACCAACACCGCCGTGCCGACCGTGATCTTCTTCGTGGTTGCCGCAATCGACGCACCGAGGAGCAACGGGTTGCCGAGGATTCCGTAACGAGAAAAGTGATGCTCCGCCAACCATGCCGATTCAAAACCGAGTTGATCTGCGAGCTGAATCTCTTCAAGCGTGTTCTTCAACACCTGATGATCGGGGATTCCCTCAGCCGGAAACAGGTTCATGATGCCGAACTTCATGGTTGCCACTCCCTCGCCTTTGTAGTTACGACTTCCCCACCATACCAACTAGTCGGTATTGAGTCAAACTTTGCTCCCAGCCACCAACCGGGCCCCCAATGCCCGAAAATGATTGACCGGTGCCCCCACCAAGGCGTTCAAGGTCATTACCCGGCGAAGGTACAGGTGAGGATCGGCCTCCCAGGTGACCCCGATTCCCCCATGCACCTGGAGTGCCCTCTCGGTGACATGGACTGCAGTCGACCCCGCCTTGGCAATCGCTCCATGCGCAGCGGCCATGGCGCCGGGATCTCCAACGTCGAAACTCCATCCGGCGAACAACAACAAACTCCACGCTGCTTCCACATCGACGAAGCAATCGCTCAGCATGTGCGCAATGCCCTGGAACGAGCCGATGGGCTGACCGAATTGTTGTCGTGCCGTGGCATAGTCGGCCGCCATGCGCAGCGACCCCCGTGCAGTGCCGAGTGCCGATGCGGCGAGTACGAGTGCGCCACGTGCCAGTGCGCATGATCCCCCCGTTGCCACGGACACGGGTTTGCCCGCGAGTCGCACGTCGGCGAGATGCATCGACGGATCGAAGCCCGTCCGCGGAGTCGCGCCCTGGATGGTGGCAAGTGCGACGCCATCGTTCGCACCCACCACGACGATCGACCCACCTTCGCGTGCAAACGGCACGCCGATCTTGTTCCCTTCGACGGTCGACTCGGACACGGGCATCGCCCACTCACCCCAACGCTGCCCTGCTCGTTCCAACGCACCGATCGTGAGCAAGTCTCCCGATTCGAGCACCTTGCGAACGTCGAGTCCGGCTCCGACCGCCGTCTGCAATGCGGCGGTGTGCACGAAGAACGGGGTCGGTTCGACGGTCTGCGCAAGTGACTCGACGAAGACCAAGAGGTCGATCAACTCTCCACCGGCACCGCCCGACGACTCGGGTACCGCCAGTCCAGCGAAGTCCCTCATCAAGGTTGCGGTCGGCTCGGGGGGAAGGGTCTCACCCTCGAGAGCCGCGCGCTGTCTCTTCACTCCACCGGTCGACATCGACAGTGCCACACGCACCAATTCCATTTGGGTATCGGTCAGGATCGCAGCCATGGCTACCTCGACTTCGGCAATCCGAGCACGCGCTCAGCGATGATCGATTTCATGATTTCGTCGGAGCCGCCTTCGATGGAGTGGCCACGCGAACGGAGATAGTGGTGGATCACGTCACCGGAGTGTTCGTCATCGACCAGCACTCCATATGCGGTCCGAAGCTCCACCGAGTAGCGATTGATCTGTTGCACCGTGCGCGCCCAGAGGATCTTCAGGATCGACGACTCTGGTCCTGGTGCCGAGCCTTGGCTCACGGCGGCCATCGCTCGAATTCCGGTGATTCGGATTGCTTCCACCTCCGCTTCGAAGCGACCGAGTTGTTCCTGCACGGCAACGTCTGCTTCGAGTCCCAGTTCCTGCACGATGTGCACGAGTTTGTCCATCGCCCGACGAGCCCAGACCTGCAGGTTGTAGCCGATGGTTCCTCGTTCGAACGACAACGTCGATAGTGCGTACCGCCAGCCATCTCCGGGGGTTCCCAGTAGGTCGTCATCACTGACGAATACGTCGTTGATGAACATCTCGTTGAACTCTGCGTCGCGGTTGACCATCACGAGCGGGCGGATGTCGAAGTCCTTGGTATCCGCGAGCAGGTACGTGATGCCCTTGTGTTTGGGCACATCGGTATTGGTGCGCGTGAGCAGCATGCACTTTTGGGCAAGGTGTCCGGACGACGTCCACACCTTCTGCCCGTTGACTTTCCAGCCACCCTCGACTTCGACGGCCTTGGTGCTGAGACTCGCCAGATCCGAGCCACTGCCGGGTTCGGAGAAGCCCTGACACCAGATCTCTTCACCGGAGAGGATGCGATTGAGGTAGCGCTTCTTCTGCTGATCGTTGCCGTGCACCATGATCGTCGGCCCCGCCAGATTCATGCCGACGAGATTGATGGGAAGAGGTGCGTCGACGCGTGCCGACTCGGCGTTGAAGATCGAATCCTCCGTTGGTGACATGCCCTTGCCGCCGAACTCGACGGGCCAAGACATGCCCGCCCAACCGTCTGCGTACATCCGTTCCTGCCACCATTGCGAGTTCACTTCGCGCTCGCGTTGTGAACTCGGATTGCGATGTGGCAGGTCGACAATGTTGCGTTCGATCCACGCACGCGCTCTCAGCCGAAAGTCGTGCTGCTCGATTGACTCAGCAAAATCCACGTCGTTCCCTTCGTCAATGCGACGAACTCACCCATACCGAACGGTTGGTATGGTATGCCCCGTGTCGACAACGGGTCAACACGGCGACATCGTGTCCTTGTGGTTACGTCGTCCCGGCCATGGCAACGCACTCGACCCCAGCACGGTCGAACGATTGCACCAGGAGCTCTCTGCGAACGAAGCGCGGCCCGAGTGTGTGGCCGCGGTGATTCGCGCAGTAGGCGCGACGTTCTGCGCAGGTGCGGACGTGCGGGCCTGCGTCGAACTGATGAAGACACCAGATCGACTGCTCTCCTTCTTCGACGCCGGACGACGATTCATGGAGCGACTGACGACGTCACGCCTGGTCTCGATTGCCGTGGTCGAAGGATTGGCGGCCGCGGGCGGTCTCGAGCTTGTTGCTGCAGCCGACATCGTGATCGCCACTGACAAAGCCACGTTTGCGGACCGCCACGCCACGTTCGGTTTTCTTCCTGCATTCGGCGCGACTGCCCTACTTCCCACCCGAGTGGGCAACGGCGTGGCCACGAGCCTGCTCCTCGGAAAACGGGAACTCGATGCCAGCGCCGCACTGGCCGTGAATCTCGTGCACCGCATGTGTCCTGCAGACCAAGTCGACCGCGCCGTCGGCGAAGAGGTCGAGCGACTTCGAGGAATCGGCGCATTTGCGATTGCCGAGATGAAGCGCTTGATCAACGAAATGGAACCCCTCAGGTTTCAACCGGAGGAGGAGGCGGTACGCCGATTCAATTCGTCGGGCGGATACGAGCCGTCCCGTTTCATTGCCCGTGGGGAACAGGGCCGGGATTCGGAGCGTTGATCGCCGAACGCAAGAATCCCAACTCGTCCTCGCCCGAGTTGGCGATCACGAATCCATCCGTGCTGCGGATCGTCTCGAAGTTGGCGGCGATGTCGTCGACGGTGGCGACATTTCCATGGCCCGAAGTCCAACCAGGGGACACTCCCACGAACATCCGCGCGTAACGGCCTCCTCCGGCAGCGAAGATTTCGCGGGAGACCGAACAACTGCGAGACGCCAAGTAGGCGACGAGTGGCGCCACATGAACTGGATCGAGCGCGTCGGCGAGTGGACCGAGCAATTCCTCGGTCATTCGGGTGCGGGCACTCGGTGCCAACGAATTGACCAGGATCCCGCGCGACGCACCCTCGAGCGCCAACACGTTCATCAACCCGATCAGACCCATCTTTGCGGCGCCGTAATTGCTCTGCCCGAACGTGCCCAACAGACCTGAAGCCGACGATGTCAGCACGATTCTTCCGTATCGCTGTTCGCGCATGTGGGCGACCGCCGGTCGCAACACGTTGAACGCTCCGATCAAGTGGACAGCCATCACCCGTTCGATGTCCTCGTCCGAAAGGTTGTGGAACGTCCGATCCCGAAGGATCCCAGCGTTGTGCACCACTGCGTGAAGCTCACCGAACTCGCCGAGTGCGAGATCGATGATCTCTTTTGCCTGGGTGGGCTCGTCGATCGAGTGTCGCGAGGCAACCGCCGTTCCCCCCGCCTCTCGAATCTCGGCAACCACGAGATCCGCTGGATTGTCGCCTTCGTTGCCGTCCACGGAGACACCAGCGTCGTTCACCACCACGCGCGCGCCGAGACGGGCACACAACTTTGCGTGCTCGCGACCGATCCCCCGGCCTGCTCCGGTGATCACGACGACATCGCCATCGAAACCGACGTTCATCACCCGAGCTCCTTGCCCACGATGGATACGAACGAGACGCACTCACCTGGTTGACCACCGAGATTGTGCGTGAGCGCCAACCGTGGATCGTCGAGTTGACGATCGCCTGCCTGACCGGCGAACTGCAACCAGCACTCGTACAACATCCGGAGCCCACTCGCACCAATCGGGTGACCGAACGACTTCAACCCACCGTCCGGATTCACGGGCAGCTCTCCGTCGAGATCGAAGACCCCGTCCAACACGTCGCGCCAAGCGTTGCCACGGGCCGAGAAACCGAGATCCTCCATGAGGACGAGCTCGGTGGGCGTGAAGCAGTCGTGCACTTCGGCGAAGGCGATCTCGCGACGGGGATCGACGACACCCGCCTGGGCATACGCCTCCTTGGCGGATTGCTCGACTTCGGGGAATGTCGTGAAGTCGAGCGTCGACTCACGCAGACCACCACCCGTGCCTGCCGTCAACGACAATGCCTTGATGTACATCGGGTTGTCGGTGTAGCGATGGGCGTCTTCCGCGCGAACGATCAATGCCGCTGCCGCCCCGTCGGCGACGCCTGAACAGTCGAACACGCCGAGCATTCCTGCCACCTTCGGAGACTTCTCGATCGTCTCCTTGGCAACGGCCTTACGAAACTGTGCCTTGGGGTTCAGGGCACCGTTCTGGTGGTTCTTCCATGCGATGTGCGTGAGAACCTCGCGAAGCGTTGCTTCGTCGACTCCGAAACGCTTCGCGTAGGCAGGTGCCAACACCGAGAACGAGGCTGGTGCGGTCCAATCGACCTTGGCTCCATCGGATGGCGGCCATGCCGCCGTGAGTCCTGAGTAAGGCGAGTCCTTCAGTTTCTCCACGCCGACGGCCATCACCACGTCGTAGGCGCCGCTTGCCACGGCATAGGCCGCGTTGCGGACCGAATCGGAACCCGTGGCACAGTAGTTCTCCACTCGGGTCACGGGAACCGGCGTGTGCATCGGACGACTCACCGTCACCCCGGCCATCCCCGATACTTGAGTGCCCACCCAGAAGGCATCGACCTGTTCGATCGAGATTCGACCCCCGGTCGAGGGCACACACTCATCGATC
>JBJTFU010000214.1:0-4307 GCA_046093585.1 Ilumatobacteraceae bacterium
CGCCAAGCGAGAATGATGACGCTCGCGATGACTGCGAGCAACACCAGCACGACCACCAAAGACAGTGGCCCCGACACCCACTTGCCGCCGATCGCCACCAAACAGACGGTGGCAATCAGCAGTGCGCCGAGACCGACGCGATCTGCGGACGATCCAAGGCGCGACCGTTGAGCCGGTGCTTCCACCAGACTCATCGATCGCGCCGTTCGATCACTTGGTCATCTCACCCGAGCGATCAGGCGCCGGTGATGGCGGAAAAGGCCTCGTCGAACTTGGCTTCCTCTTCCTCGCTCAACTGCGCGAAGGCACGGAGGCGGCTGCTCGTGGCCTCGTCGGGGAACACGAGCGGGTTCGCGGCGAGTTCCGGATCGCTCTGTTCGATGATCTCGCGCACGCCCTTGACCGGCGAGACGTACATGTTCCATGCGGTGATCTGTGCGGCCTGCTCCGGGTCGTAGACGAAGTTCATCCACTTGGCCGCGTTGGCCACGTTCTTCGCCCCCTTCGGAACCACCATCACGTCCGCCCAACGCGTACCGCCCTCTTCGGGGATCACAAACTTGACGGCTTCGCTCTCGGTCTCCAACTGGAAGAGGTCGCCCGACCAGCCGATGCATGCCGCGAAGTTGCCCGCGAGCAGATCGTCGGTGTAGTCGTTGCCGGTGAACGCGCGAATCTGTCCGTCTGCCTTGGCCTTCTCCAACTTCTCGAATGCCGGCGCAGCCTCCTCGAAGGTGGAGATGGTCGAGGGATCGATGCCCTCACCCATCAGGATGAGGCCGATCGTGTCGCGCATCTCTGAGAGCATGCCGATCTTGCCCTTGAATGCCGGGTCGAAGAGGTCGGCCACGCTCTTGATCTCGCGTCCTGCGGCGTCGCTGTTGTAGGCGATGCCCGCCATACCGGCCTGCCACGGGAGGCTGTACTCACCGGTCGGGTCCCACGTCGGGTTCTTGAAGCCATCTTCGAGGTTCGCAGCGTTCGGAACGTCGGCGAGCGGCAACTTCTCCGTCCAGCCGAGGTTGATCAAGCGCCCCGCCATCCACGACGTCGGCGCGATGATGTCCGGATCGATCGTCTTGCCAGCGCCGAGGATCGGCTGGATCTTGGCGAAGTACTCGTTGTTGTCGTTGTACGCCTCGGTGTACTTCATGGTGACACCGGTGGCTTCCATGAAGCGATCGATGGTGCCGATGGTTTCGCCCTCGGTCGGGTCGATGTACAACGGCCAGTTCTCGAAGAACAACCCGGACGAACTACCCCCGTCACCACCGCACGCCGCAAGCAGAGCGGGCAGCGACAAACCGGCTGCACCAAGTGCTCCGGAGCGAGCGAGGAATTGACGACGAGTCATTCCCGAGCGAACGATCAGTGGCTTGCGATTCATGGTTCCTCCTCGAGTTACCGGGTTTCGACGATCTTAGAGGGCTGCTTCCACGTGGTCGATGTTGGTGGAGGTGGCCCCGCTCACCTCCGGCCAACCGGCGAGCAAGTAACCCGCTTGCGGTTGCCAGTCGACCGTCACGGCGTCCCCCACCACCTTGTGCGCATGCTTGGCATCCGAGTCGGTGAGGCACACCAACTCGGTGCCATCCGCGAGGCGAACCACCAGGCGATCGGTGGCTCCCTCGTACACGCGATCGGTGAGCGTGCCCACGAGCGAGACCCCGTCGCCGCGAGTGCCCGCAACGGGATTGAGTGCCTCGGGGCGCAACATCAGCGACACCTTGGCACCGACCTCGTACCTCGAGCCCTGATGCAGCGCCTTGACCTTGGTGCCCGACTTCAGGGTGACCACGTACTCGCTGCCCGACACCGACTCCACCGTGCCTGCCAGCAAGTTGGCCGAACCGATGAAGCCGGCCACGAACAACGACGACGGGCTGCGATAGATCTCTTCGGGGGTACCGATTTGCTCCACGTGACCCGCGCTCATCACCGCGATCCGGTCACTCATGGTGAGCGCTTCGTGCTGGTCGTGGGTGACGAAGATGAAGCTGATCTCCACCTCGCGCTGGATGCGCTTCAATTCGATCTGCATTGCTTCGCGCAACTTGAGGTCGAGGGCGGCGAGTGGCTCGTCCAGAAGCAACGCACTCGGATAGTTGACGAGCGCACGCGCCAACGCCACGCGCTGCTGCTGGCCTCCCGAGAGTTGCGACGGTTTGCGCTGGGTGAAGTCCGAGAGGCGCACGATCTCGAGCATCTCCATCACGTCCTTGCGCACCTGCGACTCGTCCTTCTTCTTGGACCGCGGGCCGAATGCGACGTTGTCGAACACCGACATGTGCGGGAACAACGCGTACTGCTGGAACACCGTGTTCACGTTGCGCTTGTAGGCAGGGACGTCGGAGACGTCCGCCCCATCGAGCAGCACGCGACCCGTGGTCGGCTGTTCGAAGCCGGCGATCATCTTCAGCGTCGTCGTCTTGCCACAGCCCGACGGCCCGAGCATCGCGAAGAATTCGCCATGACCGATCGAGAACGACGTCTCGTGCAGCGCCACGAAGTCTCCGTACCGCTTGGAGACTCCCTCGAGTTTGATGACTTCCTGCATGTCCCCCATGTCCCCCGTCGACGTTGCTAGCCGAGTCCGATCATCACGTGCTTGATACGCGTGTAGTCGTCGAGTGCGTACATCGAGAGGTCCTTGCCGTAGCCGGACTTCTTGTATCCACCGTGCGGCATCTCGGCCACCATGGGAATGTGGGTGTTCACCCACACGCAACCGAAGTCAAGGTTCTTCGTCATGCGCATGGCGCGACCAAGGTCCTTCGTCCACACCGACGACGCGAGCGCGTACTGCACACCGTTCGCCCACTTGAGGGCCTCTTCCTCGTCGCTGAACCGCTGCACGGTGATGACCGGTCCGAAGATTTCGTCCTGGATCATCTCGTCCTGCTGCTTCAGGTCGGACACCACGGTGGGCTCGAAGAAGTAGCCGTCGTTTCCGATTTGATTGCCTCCGGCGACCACCTTGGCGTGCTTCGGCACGCGGTCGATGAAACCCCGCACCTTGCTCAGGTGACCGGAGTTGTTGAGCGGGCCGTACAAGACGTCTTCGTTCGGCTTGCCCGTCTTCGTCTTCTTGGCGCGCTCTGCCAGCGCGTCGACGAAGTCGCCGTACATCTTCGGCCCGACGATGACGCGAGTGGCGGCCGTGCAGTCCTGACCGGCGTTGAAGTAACCGGTCATCGAGATGGTGTCGGCAGCGAGCTCGAGGTCGGCGTCATCGAACACGATCACTGGCGCCTTGCCGCCAAGTTCCAGGTGCACGCGCTTCAACGACTTGGATGCCGCCTCGGCGACCTGCATGCCCGCGCGAACCGAACCGGTCACCGACACCATCGCGGGCGTGTCGTGGACGACCATCGCACGACCCGTGTCACGGTCTCCGCAGATCACGTTCAACACTCCGGGGGGCAACACCTCGCCGGCGATCTTGGCGACGAGTGCGGTCGATGCCGGGGTGGTGTCGCTCGGCTTGAGCACGGTGGTGTTGCCTGCGGCAATCGCGGGGATGAACTTCCAGACGCCCATCATCAGTGGATAGTTCCACGGCGCAACCTGCGCGCACACGCCCACTGGCTCGCGCCGAATGTAGGAGGTGAAGTTCGGTACGTATTCGGCCGCGCTCTTGCCTTCGAGCATGCGCGCCGCACCGGCGAAGAAACGGATCTGGTCCATCATCGGCGGCACTTCTTCCGAATAGGTGATGGCGCGGGGCTTGCCCGTGTTCTCGATCTCGGCCTCGATCAACTCGTCCATGTGCGCTTCCATCGCGTCGGCCACGTCGTTGATCGCCTTCTGGCGCATCGACGGAGTGGAGTTCTTCCACGATTCGAAGGCCTCTGCCGCCGCCTTCATCGCGTCATCGACATCGGCCTCACCAGACAGCGCCGCTTCGGCGTATTGCTTTCCCGTGACGGGATCGATCACCGGGGTGGTCTTGCCGTCCCGGGCGGGGACTTCCTTGCCGTTGATGTAGTTGAGGAACTTCTTCATGCCCCAACACTAACCAGCGCCCCGTCTGTGACCCTTGTCGTCATTGGTCCACCTCGCCTCGGCAGCGATGCGCGAACTAGACAAGAGGGCATGTCCCCCGCCATCAAGACGCTCGGAGTACCCACGGAAGTCAAGACCATGGAGGGCCGCGTGTCACTCACCCCGGACGGCGTACGCGAGTTCGAACGCCTCGGGATCGAGGTGTTCGTGCAGCAGGGAGCCGGCGAGGGGGCCAACATCAGCGACGCCGAATATCGCGCCGCGGGAGCCGACATCGTCCCCACGGCCGCCGATGCGTGGGC
>JBJTFU010000215.1:0-5568 GCA_046093585.1 Ilumatobacteraceae bacterium
GCGTTCACCATGTGGTTGGCCGCATTCGTCATGTAGTCACGCAAACGTTGGCGCACCGATTCGTCGCTTCCCCTCTCGGCACACGTCGCATCGATCGCCGAGTTCATGTGCACCAGCCAATGATCGCGCTCGCGCTCTCCGATCACGAAGGGGAAGTGCCGCTGACGCAATCGGGGATGGCCTCGTTCGTCGCTGTAGGTGGTGGGACCTCCCCAATACTGAATGAGGAACAGGCGCAGTCGCTCACGCGCACCGCTCAGGTCGTCCTGCTCCGGATACAGCACGATCAGAACGTCGTCACTCGCCACTCCGTCATAGAAGTGATCGACGAGATCGACGAAGAACTGTTCACCCACCTCGTCGTACATGTTCAGTGGAACTCCGGTTCTTCCCAGTCGGGGAAGATGTCGGGCAGATCCTGCGACACGGTCTCGACGAACCGTGGCGGGCGCTTTTCGAGGAAGCTCATGACACCCTCGGCGACGTCCTTCGAACGACCTCGGATCTGAATACCGCGAGAATCGATGCGATGGGCTTCCATCGGGTGCGCGGCCCCGAGCATCCGCCACATCATCTGACGAGCGAGCGCCACCGAGACGGGCGCAGCGTTGTCGGCGATCTCGCGAGCGATCTCGTGCGCAGCGGTCAACAACTGGTCGGGTCGATGCACGCTGCGGACCAACCCGTGTTCCAGCGCTTCCTCCGCATCGAACACTCGGCCGGTGAGTACCCACTCCTGGGCTCGCGAGATTCCCACCACCCGTGGCAAGAACCACGACGAGCAGGCCTCGGGCACGACACCGCGCCTGGTGAAGACGAACCCGAACTTTGCCGTCGTGCTCGCGAGGCGTACGTCCATGGGCAGGATCATTGTGGCCCCGACGCCCACCGCGGGCCCGTTGATCGCCGCGATCACCGGTTTGTGGCACGAGAAGACTCGTAGCGTCACCGTGCCACCGCCGTCCCTCCGAACGTTCGCCCCATCGGCCGTGTCCGCTTCTCCGTAGTTGAACGTGTCCGCTCCTGCCGACAGGTCCGCCCCTGCGCAAAAAGCGCGCCCTGCTCCCGTGACGATCACCGCGCGCACCTCGTCATCGGCGTCGACGAGATCGAATGCCTCACGCAACTCGGACATCATCGTGTCGGTGAAGGCGTTCAACTTGTCGGGCCGATTGAGCGTGATCGTGGCGATGCGGTCCACAACCCCGTAATCGATGTGTTTGAAGCTCATCAGACGTCGAGGAATCGAGATGCAGCGATCGCCGAGCCCACGGCACCGACGATCGCGCCAAGCACGAGCATCGACAGCATGACGCTGCTCAAGAAACTGGATGGGACGATGAGCGAGGAGATGCCCGTACCGGGCTTGAAACCGGCCACGCCGTTCGTCCATGCCGAGTTGAGGACCCACAAACCACCGCAGGCTGCCAGTGCGCCGAGCAAGCCCTGCAACAAGCCTTCCAGCATGAATGGAATGCGGATGAACCAGTTCGTTGCGCCGACCAACTTCATCACCTCGATCTCGCGGCGGCGGGCGAACATCGCCGTGCGTATCGTGTTCCAGATCAGACCCACGGCGACGATCAACAGCACGATCGACATGACGAGCGTGACGACGCGGATGAACTGCGACAACGTCGAGATCACCTGGAACTCGTCCTCGGCCAGGGCCACGTCCTCGACGCCGGGCAGGGAGCGAAACTGCTCGCTCAGCGATCTCACGAGGGCAGGGTCCTCGGTGAGTGGCACCACCTTGAACTGCGAGGGGATGTTCTCGGGGGTAAGCAGGCTGAGCGTCACCGGGTCGCCGATGAAGATGCGCTTGGCCTCCTCATAGGTCTGGGCCTTGTCGAGGTACTGCAGCTTCTCCACGTCGACGATGGTGTCGGCCTGCCGGATCGACGAGTCGATGAAGGCGATCTGATCGGGCGAGGCGTCGCTGCGGACGAAGACGATCATCTCCACGTCGCCGCGCCACTGCACGAGGAGGTTCTCGAACGCGCGCTGAATGAGCAACGTGGTCCCGACGAGCAACAAAGCGATCGCCGATGTGAGCACGGCGGCGGCCGTAAGCGTCAGGTTGCGCCGGAAACTGGCCCACGTCTCCCGCAGTGCGTAGGTGATCCGGGCGATCATTCGTACACCCCACGCTCCTGGTCGCGCACCACGACGCCACGATCGAGTTGGATCACTCGACGGCGCATCGCGTTCACCACTCGATGGTCGTGAGTCGCCATCACCACGGTGGTGCCGGTGCGATTGATCTCGTCCAACAGCGCCATGATCCCCTCGCCGGTGGCCGGGTCGAGGTTTCCCGTCGGCTCGTCGGCGAGCATGATCAACGGTCGATTGACGAAGGCTCGCGCGATCGACACACGCTGTTGCTCACCTCCCGAGAGTTGGTTCGGGAAGCGGTCTTCCTTGCCTGCGAGACCCACGAGTTCGAGCACGAGTGGCACCTGCCGAGCGATCACGTGGCGGGGTTTGCCGATCACTTCGAGGGCGAACGCCACGTTCTCGAAGACCGTCTTGTTCAACAGCAACTTGTAGTCCTGGAAGACGTTGCCCATCTGACGGCGCAGGTGCGGCACGCGGGAGTCGGCCAGTTCGTTGATGTTGCGCCCGGCGACCCACACCTCGCCCCGCTCGGGCCGTTCCTGGCGGTTGATCAACCGGAGGATCGTCGACTTGCCCGATCCCGACGGGCCGACGAGGAAGACGAAGTCCCCCTTGGCCACGTCGAAGGTCACGTCGCGCACGGCAACCGTGTCGGTCCCGTACTGCTTGGTGACGTTCTCCAGCCGGATCATCGATCCCCTCTCGACCGACTCATCCTAATTTTCTGCCTCCGCGTTTGCCCTGCGCCAGCGCAAGAAGCCTTCCATGAACGAGTCGAGGTCGCCGTCCAGCACCGCGGCCACGTTGCCGCTCTCCACTTCGGTGCGCAGATCCTTGACCATTTGGTACGGCTGCATCACGTACGAGCGGATCTGACTGCCCCAACCGATGGAAGACGGTTTGCCGGCGATGCGACGCAGCTCCTCTTCGCGCTCCTCTTCTGCGCGCGCGACGATCATCGTCTTCAACTTCTTCATTGCGTTCTCGCGGTTCTGCAACTGGGATCGCTCCTGCTGGGACGACGCGACGAGACCCGTCGGCTCGTGGATCAGGCGAACCGCAGACGACGTCTTGTTGACGTGCTGGCCTCCAGCGCCGGAAGCACGGAACACTTCCATTCGGATGTCGCTCTCGTTGATCTCGACCTCGGCGTTGTCGAGCACCGGCCACACCTGGACACTGGCGAAGCTGGTCTGTCGGCGGCCCTGATTGTCGAACGGACTGATTCGCACCAAGCGGTGCGTACCGCGCTCGGAGGTCAACAGCCCGTACGCGTAACGACCGCGCACGGTGAAGTCAGCCGAGAGGATTCCCGCTTCGGTGCCTTCCGATACGTCGCCAATCTCGACTTCGAACCCGCGCCGCTCGGCCCAACGCGAGTACATCCGCAGCAGCATCTCGCTCCAGTCCTGCGCGTCCACCCCGCCGTCCTTCGCGTTGATCTGGACGATCGCACCGGCCTCGTCGTGCTCGCCGGTGAACAGACTGCGCAGTTCCAGCTGGTCGAGTCGTGCTCGACACGATGCAATGCCGCGCTCCAGGTCGGGCTCCTGCGATGCATCGTCGGCCTCACGAGCCATCTCGTGGAGCACCTCGAGATCCTCCACGTCACTCGCCAACCTGGAGAAGTCGTCGAGGTCGGCGCGCAGGTTGGAGTACTCGGACGTCACCTTCTTGGCGTGGTCCTGGTCGTCCCACAGATCCGGCTTGGCCACCTCGACTTCGAGTTCGGCGAGGCGAGTGCGGTTGGAGTCGACCTTCAAGTACTGGGCGGCTTCGTCGACGCGCCCACGAACCTCGGTCAGATCATTGGTGAAGTCACGCATGGTGGCCTAGCCGCGGCCGTGACACAACTTGTATTTCTTGCCCGAACCACAGGGGCAAGGCGCGTTGCGCGGGGTCGACGACCAGTCCCCCGCCTGATTGACCACGGTCTTCGGCGTTGGTGTGGCGGCGGGTTGCGCAGTGTCGGGCATGTCGAGCACGGACGACTCCGCTTGCACTTCCTGCACGTTCTGGAGCACCGGCGCATCGTTGCGGACGACTTGCACGTGCATCACGTACTTCACGAACTCCTGGGCGATTCCCTTCATCAGGGCGCCGAACATCTCGAATCCCTCTCGCTGCCACTCGGTGAGCGGATCCTTCTGACCCATCGCCCGCAGGTTGATGCCCTCCTGCAGATAGTCCATCTCTTCGAGGTGTTCGCGCCAGCGTTGATCGATGATCTTCAACATCACCTGACGCTCGATCTCGCGCATGCTCGTGGTTCCGAGTTCGGCTTCGCGCTTGTCGTAGTACGTGGTGGCGTCGCCCATCACGAGGTCGTACATCTCGTCGGTGTCGGCGCACGCCGCGAGGTTGCCGGGGGTCAGTGCGGTCGGCCAGTACGAGGTCAGTTCGCGAGCCAGACCTTCCAGGTCCCACTCGTCCTCCACTTCCGAAACGCAGTGATTGTCGATGAGCGCATCGACCGCCTCGGCGAGGTACTCGAGCCCGGCCGCCTTCAAGTCGATGCCATCCAAGATCTGGTCGCGGCGTTGGTAGATCACCTTGCGCTGCTCGTTCATCACCTCGTCGTACTTCAGCACGTTCTTGCGAATCTCGGCGTTCCGCTGCTCGACGGTGGTCTGTGCGCGCTCGATGGCCTTCGTCACCATCTTCGCCTCGATCGCCTCGTCCTCGGGGAGCGCACGACCCATCACCCACGACAGGGCTCCCGTCGCGAACAGTCGCATCAACTCGTCGTCGAGGCTCAGGTAGAAGCGGCTCGCACCCGGATCGCCTTGACGGCCAGCGCGTCCACGCAACTGGTTGTCGATGCGTCGAGATTCGTGACGTTCGGTGCCGAGCACGTAGAGACCGCCGAGTGCACGCACTCGATCGCCTTCGCCCCGACACGACACGTTGAACTCGTCGACCAATGCGCGGTATCGGCTTTGAGCCTTGTCGCGAGCCGTGAGGTAGTCGGGCGGCATCTGCTCGAGCGGCATCGGCAGGTCGAACTCGTCGAGCAGCGTGTCGACGTGGTGACCTTCCTTCAATACCTGTTGCCGAGCCAGCCCCTCGGGGTTGCCGCCGAGGAGGATGTCGACACCGCGACCCGCCATGTTGGTGGCCACGGTGACCGCGCCGATCCGCCCGGCCTGAGCGACGATCGCCGCTTCACGGGTGTGCTGCTTGGCGTTCAACACCTCGTGGACGACGCCCACCTGCTGCAACTTGCGCGACAACAACTCGCTCTTCTCCACGCTCACCGTGCCCACTAGCACCGGTTGACCGTTGCGATGACGTTCGACGATGTCGGCAACCACGGCGTCGAACTTGGCATGTTCCGTCTTGTAGATCAGGTCGGCGTTGTCTTCGCGGATCATCGGGCGGTTGGTCGGGATGGGCACCACCTGCAAGTTGTAGGTGTTCATCAACTCGGCGGCTTCGGTCTGCGCCGTT
>JBJTFU010000216.1:0-9310 GCA_046093585.1 Ilumatobacteraceae bacterium
CTTGGAGAAGGGAAACACGTAGCGCGGACCCTTCGCCGCAGGAGACTCCGGGGGTGTGGAGTTCGTTTCGTTGACTCCACCGGTGGAGGCACGGACGACGGCGGGTGAGAGCGCCAGCACCAACGTCACACAGAGAAAGATTTTCGCCTTCACCATCGCGCCCCTTAGGGGGCGATGTTAGCCCGCCTGTTTGCCGCGCAACTGGGCGAGCGAGAGGGTTACCAAGATCACCCCACAGACCAGCACGGATGCCCCCTGCATGACCTCCGAGTCGAAGAGCTGCGAGGCAAGTGCACCGACGGACAGTGTCGTGCCGATGCCGCCGGCGATCAACGTCTCGATCAGGGTCTTGCGCGCTCCGACGGCGAAGATGAGGCCGGCAATGATCAATGAGGCGATCGCGGTGGCGATGTCGTCGCGATAGACGGCCATGTTGAACAGTGAGATCACGATGCTCATCGCCCCCACGCCGCGGGCGGCGAAGGACAGCCCGATGTCACGTGTGCCGACGAGGTAGAGCACTGCGCCGCTGGCGACGAAGAAGAGCCCGCCCCACGGTTCGCTCACCCCGGTCAGAGCGATGCTCACCGCGGTCAATGGCTGCGCGGCGACCACCGTGATCACGGTGCCGATGAACGTCGTCCGCGGAATCAGCACGATGCCGGCGACGAACGCGAGTAGTGCGCCCCACCACACGCCCGTTTCGGTGGACGTGCCGGCCAGGTGCAGGCTCACCCCGACGGCAGTAGCGAAGAGTCCGGTGGTGACCGCGAGCAACACTTCGACCAGTCGCTCGAGCCGCGGTCCGCGTCCGTGCAGGAACCACACGGCGACTCCGGTGACGACACTCAACACGTAGAGACCGGCATCGATCGCGCCGAGGCTGAGGTCGGGGAACAACGCACCCAAGGTCCACACGAGGCCGATGATCGCGATGGCCCCGCCGAGGAAGGCGAGCAACTCCGTGGGAGCGACCCACCACGAGGGTGCGGTGCGAAGGTCCTCGATCGCTCGGGCATCGAGCCGACCAGACTCCTCCAGATCGTCGATCACCTCGGACAACGTCTTGCGGCGTCGAGTCATGCCCCGATGTTACGGTGATGCGCCATGTCGTCAAGCACCTTTCGTCCCATGTTCATCGACACCGATACCGCGAGTGACGACGCCGTCGCTCTGGTGATGGCGTTGCGCCACCCGGCGGTCGAGGTGGTGGGTATCGGCATCGTCGCCGGCAACGTTCCCCTCGACATGGGAGTACAAAACGCCCTCTACACCGTCGAACTGTGTGGCGCGAACGTCCCGGTCTACGCAGGTTGCGCCAAACCGTTGGAGTGCGATCTGCGCACGGCACAAATGGTGCACGGCGCAGACGGCATGGGTGACATCGGCCTGTCGCTGCGGGGCAGGGTCGGTGACTCCGAGCATGCGGTCGACGCACTGATCGAGGCGAGTCATCGCTATGCCGGGAATCTCGAGGTGGTCACGCTCGGCCCGCTCACCAACGTCGCCACCGCGCTGAGGCGCGATCCAGGTCTTGCCGCACGGATCAAGCGTTGCGTCGTGATGGGTGCGGTGTACGACCACATCGGCAACGTCACGCCGGTGGCCGAGTTCAACATGTGGTGCGACCCGCTGGCCGTCCAGGTGGTGCTCGACTCGGGCCTGATGCCCGAGTTCGTGGGGTGGGATCGTTCGCGGTTCGACGCGGTGATCGACTCCGCGATGGCCGCCGACATCCGCTCGATCGGCACACCCCTCGCCGAGTTCGCGATCGACATCCAGCGGGCGGTCATCGAGTTCTGCCGTACCGAGACCAAGATCGACGGCTTCGACCTACCGGATCCGATCGCCATGGCGCACGCGCTGGACGACTCGGTCGCACTCGAAGTGCGCGAGTTGTTCCTCGAGGTGGAGACACGACCCGGTCCGACGGAGGGCATGGTCGTGATGGACGTGCTCGGTGTCCTGCATCGCCCCGCGAACGCCAAAGTGGTGACGCGTGCGAGCAACGCCCGGTTCATCGAAATGTTGCGCGACGCCGTGCGCTGAGCGCACGCGCGGGAGGAGTCTCAGCCCTCGTAGTACGAGTCGGCGATCGACAGCACCTCGTCGATGATCGCGATTCCCTCACGCACTTCGTCCGGCGTCACCGTGCATGGGGGCACGACGTGCATGCGGTTGAAGTGCGTGAACGGCCAGAGTCCACGCTCCTTGCAGGCCGCAGCGAGCTCGAGCATCGGCTTGGCGTCGGGGCCACTGGCGTTGTACGGGACGAGCGGCTTACGCGTGTCGCGGTTGCGCACGAGTTCGATCGCCCAGAACACGCCTAGCCCGCGCACGTCGCCGACCGAAGGGTGACGCTCCTTCAGCTTTGCCAACTCGGGGCCGATCACCTGGGCGCCCACGTTGCGCGCGTTCTCGACGATCTTTTCTTCCTTGAAGATGTTGATCGAGGCAACGGCTGCGGCACAGGCGAGGGGGTGGCCGCTGTAGGTGAGACCACCCGGGTACATCTTGTCCTTGAAGTATTCGGAGATCTTCGCGCCGAGGATCACGCCGCCGAGCGGGATGTAACCGGAGTTCACACCCTTGGCGAAGCAGATCAGGTCGGGCACCACGTTCCACTTGTCGACGGCGAACCACTCGCCGCAACGGCCGAATCCGGCCATCACTTCGTCGCACATCATCACGATGCCGAACTTGTCGCACAGTGCGCGCACACCCTGCAGGTAGCCGTCGGGCGGTACGAGGATGCCGTTCGTGCCGACGACTGACTCGAGGGCGATCATCGCCACGGTGTGTGGGCCTTCCACCATCAACACGTCCTCGAGATGCTGCAACGCGCGCTCGCATTCTTCCTGCTCGTTCGTGGCGTGGAACGCCGAGCGATAGGGGTAGGGGCCCCAGAACTTCACCGCACCCGATGCACCCGTCTCGTTCGGCCAACGGCGCGGGTCGCCGGTCAGCGCGATCGCGCCCGAGGTTGCGCCGTGATACGAGCGATAGGTGGTGAGCGCCTTGTGTCGCCCGGTGTAGAGGCGCGCCATGCGCAGCGCGTTCTCTGCCGCCTCGGCGCCTCCGTTGGTGAAGAACACCATGTTCATGTCGCCGGGGGCCAGATCGGTGATCAAGCGTGCAGCCTCACTGCGCGCTTCGTTGACGAACGACGGGGCGATCGTGCACAACTTCGCCGCTTGTTCCTGGATCGCGGCGACGAGCTTGGGATGTTGGTGACCGATGTTGACGTTGACGAGCTGACTGGAGAAGTCGAGGTAGCGCTTGCCGCTCGAGTCCCACATGTAGGAACCTTCGGCGCCGGCGATCTCCACCGGATTGAGGGCCCCTTGGACCGACCACGAGTGGAAGACGTGTGCCCGGTCGTCCAACCAGGCCTGTGTTTGAGTGGACTCGATCGTCATGGGTCAAGCCTAATGGTGACGATCCTCGTCACTTCCCAACGTGCCTTACAGCGTGGAGAGCACCCGATCGCGTAGAGCGGGCCACGCCGCAGACAAACCCGCGTGCAAGGGAAAACTCGTCACGTCATCGATCCGTACCCAGCGGAGGTCCTCGGACTCGGCGTTGGCGGCGAATGCACCGGCGTCACCGTTGCTGTGGGCGATCACGGTGTCGTAGCGCCAGGGACCGTGGTCGTCGCTGAACACGGCCTTGACCATGAACTCGTCTGACTTGATGCCCGCCTCCTCGGTGGCCTCGCGACTGGCCGCGGTCACGGAGTCTTCGTGTGAGTCGAGTGCGCCACCAGGGAGTGCCCACGTGCCACCCCCGTGTGTCCACGCGGCGCGCAACTGCAACAGAACGTGCGGCGCACCGAGATCGCGACGCACGAGGAGCAGGCCCGCCGCGCCGAACAAACCCCAATGGCGGTGACCACAGGTGCACATCACCCAGCCGTCACCGTCGCGGAATGCCACGGTCAGAGCGTAGTTTCGTCGGCCGCCGCGGCTTTCTGCGCCCTCCGCGCCGCGGCTCGCGTGGATGCTTGTTGCGCGGTGACCTCGGCATGGTGTCGCCGACACAACACCTCGAGTCCACCTCTGCCGTCGGGACCCGCTTCGAGATGGTGGTGGCACCCGGGTCCGTAGCCGCCTCCGTTGCGCGGTTCGATGTGGTTGACCTCGCAATCGCGTCGGGCCGCGTCGCATCCCGCTCGCGTGCAGCGGTACTTCGCTCGGCGTTTGGCGGCGGATCGGGCGAAACGCCAGATGTGATGGCGTTGCCATGCACGCCCGCACGAGTCACTGCACCAGGTCCGTCGCCGGGTGGCGACGATCACGATGTCGCACCATTGGCAACGTCCTGGTTCACCTCGCCATGCCGACAGGTGACACGTGATCCGTTCGGTGACGAGTGGTGGCAACTCGCTCACAGCGTCGTCGAGGTGAGGTCGTCGCCCAACACGATCGTGCCGGTGAAGTGCCGCGCGGCGATCTCGCGCCACTCGTCTTCCTGACCGCTTTGCATGCCGGGGATGTAGTGCGTCATGACGAACGTGGACACTCCTGCTCGCGCGGCGGTCTGTGCGGCCTGTTCGACGGTCGAGTGGTAGTCGAGAACGTCGAGGAAGCGCTTGCTCGGCACTTGGCGAACGAGGTCGTCGCGCATCACCGTTTGCACGTAGGCGTCCGCACCCAGACAGAGTTGGTCCAACTCGGCGCACGGAATGCCGTCACCGCCGAACACCACCGACTTGTCTTCGTGTTTGACTCGGTAGCCGACGGTGGGTTCGACCGGTTGGTGGTTGGTGCGTCCGACGATCACTCGCAACTCGTCCAGTCGAAATTCGTCGCCTGGCGCCACCTCGGTGACCTCGACGTGCGGTCGCCACGTCAGTGTGTCCTGATGATGCTCGAGTCGGTAACTGATGTCGGGCTCGAGTACGTCGAGGATTCCCTGCACGACTCGGTCGATGCCGATCGGACCATAGATGCGCAACGGTGTGTCGTTCGCGGTCATGATCCAGTGCGTCGTGATCACGTCGTTCAAGTCGGTGATGTGGTCGCTGTGGAGGTGGGTGATGACGACGCCGGTCAACATCACGGGCAAGACGCCCGCAGCGGACATCCGCATCACGACTCCGCGTCCGGCATCGACCAGCAACCGTTGGGTGCCGCTCTCGAGGAGCGTTGCAGCACCCGCGCGATCGGGGTTGGGGATGGGTGATCCGGTTCCGAGCAACGTGACCTTCATCGGTCGTTCCTCACGAACTCGTCGATGACCGCCGCCAATTCGACACCTTTGTCTTCTTGGATG
The DNA here is from genome assembly GCA_046093585.1 of Ilumatobacteraceae bacterium. Classification (GTDB taxonomy): domain Bacteria; phylum Actinomycetota; class Acidimicrobiia; order Acidimicrobiales; family Ilumatobacteraceae; genus UBA3006. The sequence goes on from JBJTFU010000216.1 coordinate 5,275, forward strand.
AAGTGGCCGCCTCCCGCGATCGTGGTGTGCGGTCGTCCGGCTGCACCGGGTACACGCCGGATGAACACGGCGTCTCCGCCCTTGGTCACGGGATCACTGTCGCCGAAACAACACAGCAACGGCCGCTCGAAGCGCTCGAGCACACCCCATGCCGTGACGTTGTCGCGATGACTCGGATCGTCGGGAGACGTCGGCACGAGTGAGGGCAGGATCCGCGCGCCGGCCTTGAAGGTGTCGTCGGGGAAGGGGGCGTCGTAAGCCGCCACCACTGCGGGCGCAGGACGCACCGCGCACCCGCCGCTCACGATCTTGCCGACTTCGAACTCGGGCGTGGTCTGGGAGAACTTCTGCCACGCCATGAACGCCTCGGACAGCGGACGATCACCGGTGGGAAGACCGGTGTTGCTCATCACCAAGCGAGCGAATCGTTCGGGCTCGGCTGCCACCAGTCGCAGACCAATCAAGCCGCCCCAGTCCTGGCCGAACAGGGTGGCGCGGCGGATCGAGAGATGATCGAACAGCGTCTCTGCCATCCACGTCACGTGTCGGGCGTAGGTGTAGTCGCGCTGCTCGGTGGGCTTGTCCGACTTGCCGAAGCCGACGAGGTCGGGCGCGATCACCCGGTGCCCCGCCTCGGTGAGGCGCGTGATCATGTGGCGATAGAGGAACGACCACGTGGGTTCGCCGTGCAGCAACACGATCGGGTCGGCGTTGCGCGGACCCTCGTCCACGTAGTGCACGCGGAGGTTCCCCCCTTCGAGATCGTCCACCTCGACGAAGTTCTCGGCGAACGGGTAGTCGGGGAGGCCGACGAATCGCTCGGCGGGCGTGCGCAGTGCCTTCATTGGAGTGCCTTTCTGACGATGGTCTCGAGCGTGTCACGAACCGCCACGTACGACATGCGGTGCTCGACGAGCAACACTTCGATCGCCTCGTACATCGTGCACAAGTCGATCGTGGCGACGACCGCACGACGCTCGGCATCGTCGATCTTGGCCAACTCGGTGGCGAAGTGCCCGGTGATCTGTCGGCGGAGCAATCCGCGTGCGTCGACCAGTTGTTTGGCGATCACGGGGTTGCGATGGGCGTGTGCGCGAGCCGCCACTCCCACCCGATCGATGGCCTTGTGCAAGGCGATGCGCTGCTCGACGAAGGCCTTGACCTTGTCGTCGGTCTGACCGCGGCCGAATCCGTCGATCACGGCACGGGGTTGGATCCTCGAGAACTGCACCGCGCACACCTCCCCGTAGAGGTCGTTCACGTCGTCGAAGTAGCGAAACAAAGATCGTTCGGAGAGCCCGGCTCTGGCCGCAACTTCGGCGGCACTGGCGTCGATCGATCCCTCGCGGATCAGTTCGAGCAAGGCGTCGACGATCTCCCGTCGGTTGCGCTCGCGCCGTGCCGAACGACCATCGACGGCGGCATCCACGACGATCGTCATGCGGTGAAGCCGTCGATCGATGGTGCCAGCGTGAGGACGTAGGTCGTCGACGGGTCGTTCGCCGAGTAGGTCTCCACGAGGTCGCTCGCCGTCGTGTGCTCGGAGAGTTCGACGAAGTGGACACTCGACCACGGTCGCGTGTCGCCGATCACGGTCCCTTCGGAGTCGAGACTCGTCGCTCCCGCCGGAGCACTCGTGACCGTTGCATCGGGGCCGAGTACCACCATCGCCACGTGGCGCGTGCGCAGCTCGGTCGGTCCTGGTCTGCCGCGTCCGTCGAGTGCGAGGTCGCGAGGGCGGCAGCACGTGATGATCGTGCGTTCCATGCCCGCTGCCTTGTGCACGTGCTTCTCGGCGAAGTCCTTGCGTTGCTGCATCTCGACGAACGAACGGCGAGTGGGGTAGCGCACCACGGCGATGCGATCCCAGTCACCGACACCGAAGTCGTTGGACACGACGTCGGCGACGAACAGCATGTCGGCACCGATCTTGTTGAGCACCGACGACGGGTTGTATTTGTCGTCGGCCTCGCGGCCGCTCACTGCCTCGTCCGACGAGTCGGCGTACTGCGCGACGGCGAAGTACTTCATCAGGTTGACCATGTAGATGGGACCGTCGTTCTCCGGTTCGCGCGTGGCGAGTGAGATGGCGTAGTGCTTGTCGATGGTGCCGTAGCGGTGGTCGAGGCGTTCGCCCGACTGGCGGCGGGATTGCTCGGTCATGGGTTCTCCAAACTTTTGACAGAGACTATGACAAAATATAGAGTCCCCTGCAAGATGACGTTCGCAGAGCCGGACTTCGGGGGAGTGATCCGGGATACATACCAGACCTCCACGCCCTCGTGGCCCGAGCAACGGCGCTTGGACGGGCGCACCAATGTCGTCGTGATCGTGTTCGACGACATGGGTTTCGCCCACCCCAGTTGCTTCGGCGGTGAGGTGCCCACGCCGAACATCGATCGTCTCGCTGCTCGCGGCACGCAGTTCACCGGTTTCCACACCACGGCACTCTGCTCGCCTTCGCGTTCGGCGCTGCTCACCGGTCGCAACCACCACTCGGTGGGCATGCGCGGCGTGTCGAACTGGAACACCGGGTTCCCCAACATGCGTGGTGGCATCACTCCGCGTGCAGCCACGATGGCCGAGGTGCTCAAGCAGTACGACTACGCCACGCTGTGTGCGGGCAAGTGGCACCTGGCACCGATGGAGGAATGCTCCGCGGCGGGTCCGCATCACAACTGGCCGTTGCAGAAGGGCTTCGATCGTTACTACGGCTTCCTCAACGGAGAAACCGACAACTTCTATCCCGAGCTCACTCGTGACAACCAACATTGTCTGCCCCCGCGTCGCCCGGAAGAGGGCTACCACCTGAGTGAGGACTTGGTCGACGAGTCGATCGGGTGGATCCGCGACCTCATGTCGGTGCGACCGGATCGGCCGTTCTTCCTCTACCTCGCGTTCGGCGCCCAACACGCTCCGCACCATGCGCCGGATTCGTACCTGCAGAAGTGGCGCGGCAAGTTCGACGAGGGTTGGGACGTCCAGCGCGAGCGGGTCTTCGCGCGACAGAAGCAGATGGGCATCGTGCCGCCGGACACCGTGCTCGCGCCACGCAATCCGGGTGTACGTCCGTGGGATGAGTTGAGTGTCAACGAGAAGAAGTTCGCCGCACGTCTGCAGGAGGCATTCGCGGCGATGCTCGACCACACCGACGCCCAGATCGGCCGCCTGCTCGACTTCCTCGACGGTTCCGACCAGTTGGACGACACGATCGTGGTGTTGTTGTCCGACAACGGTGCCAGCCGCGAAGGTGGACCGCAGGGCGTGTTCGACGAGTGGTGCTTCTTCAACGGCGTGTGGGAGAACGTGGACGAGATCGTCGCCACTCGCTTGGACGACATCGGCACCAAGCATGCACACTCCAACTACCCGTGGGGTTGGTCGCAGGTCGGCAACACGCCGTGTCGCTGGTACAAGTCGCAGACGTACGGCGGCGGCATCCGCGACCCGCTCGTCATCTCGTGGCCGAAGCGCATCGCCACGCCCGGCGTGCGCCACGGGTTCTGTCACCTCGTCGACATCGCCCCCACGATCTACGAGGCGCTCGGCGTCGAATTTCCGCGCGTGATCAACGGTATCGAGCAGATGCCACTGCATGGCGAGAGCATCCTCGACTCGCTCGTCGACGATCGACCCGTGCAGCGCACGTCGCCGCAGTACTTCGAGATGATCGGTCACCGCGCCATCTGGAAGGACGGCTGGAAGGCCGTCACCTTCCACGACCAGGGTGTCGACTACGACAAGGACACCTGGTCGCTGTTCGATCTCTCCTCGGACTTCTCCGAGATGCACGATCTCGCCGACAAGGAACCGCAGCGCCTCGCGGAGATGGTCGAGGCGTGGTGGGCAGAAGCCCGCAAGTACGGCGTGTTGCCACTGGACGACCGAGCGGTGGAGTTGTTCGGCGCCAAGCCGCGACCCGGCTCACCGCACTACGGCACCATCGACAAGCACTACGCCATCTCACTCGCCACGCGCGAACCGGAGAACGACGGTCCCATCTACATGGTCAACCTGATGAAGTACTTCGCCGTCG
>JBJTFU010000217.1:0-4644 GCA_046093585.1 Ilumatobacteraceae bacterium
CGATCTGCACGGCGTGTGCTGCAGCCACACACGCCATCGGCTCTGCCGCCCGTCACGTGGCCTGGGGAACGTGTGATGCCGTGATCACCGGCGGCTCGGAGTCCGCCGGCACCATCACCGCTCTCGCCGGATTCGCCAACATGACCGCGCTCTCTTCGACGTTGCGCAGCATGCCCTTCGACAAGGACCGCGACGGCTTCATCATGGGCGAAGGGTCGGCCGTCTTCGTCTTGGAGCGCATGGATCTGGCGCTTGCCCGCGGTGCGAGGATCATCGCAGAGGTCATGGGTGCCGCCAGCAATGCCGATGCCCATCACATCACCGCCCCATCTCCGGGTGGCGTCGGTGCAGCCCGTTGCATGCAACTCGCGATCGAGGACGCCGGACTCACCGCCCAGGACATCGCCCAGATCAATGCACACGGAACGAGCACCCCACTCAACGATGCCGCCGAATCACAGGCGATCGCGACCGTGTTCGGGGATCATCGACCGCCCGTGGTGTCGATCAAGGGCGTGACGGGTCATCCACTCGGTGCTGCCGGCGCTCTCGAGGCGGCCGCAGTGTTGTTGTCGTTCGAGAAGCGAATTATTCCTCCGACTCGCGGCACCACCACACTCGACCCCGAGATGTCCATCGACCTCGTCATCGGCGAGCCTCGCGCGTGGAGTCCGGGCCCGACCATCTCCAACAACTTCGGTTTCGGCGGCCACAACGGCAGCGTGGTGATCGCCCCGGTCTGACCGCCCGCGAACGATCTACTGATCGACGACGACGAACAACAACTCACACTCGCAGGCGATCTCGCCATTGACGGAGGCAACCCCATGCCCTTTGCCCGCTCGACCCGATAGGCGCAACAACTCCGTGCTCATCTCCAAGACGTCCCCGGGACCGACCTGGCGACGGAACCGTGCACTGTCGAGACCGCCGAAGAGCGGCAACTTGCCGGTGAATCGTGCGTCGCTGACGATCGCTAGCGCACCAGTCTGAGCGATGGCCTCGCACATCAACACCCCCGGAAGCGTCGGGCGCCCGGGGAAGTGACCCGCGAAGAACCATTCATCGCCCGTCAGCCGCCACTTCGCCACGGCTTTCTTGCCGGGCTCGAGCAGCACTATCTCATCGACGAACAAGAACGGCGGGCGATGCGGTATCAGATCCTCGGGCTTGGTCACTTCTCTCCCAATGCCTCGAGCAACTTGGTTGCCGTGTCCTTCGGCGAGATCTTGTACCACGCATGCAATATCACGCCACCCTTGTCGATCAGGAAAGCCGACCGCTCGATTCCCATGTACTCGCGGCCGTACATCGACTTCTTCTTCCAGACCTTGTATGCCTTGGCGACACGATGGTCCTCGTCGGCGAGAAGAGGGAACGGAACCTCGAACTTGGTGGCGAACTTCAATTGCTTGTTCGGCGCATCCGGACTGATGCCGATGATCGCCGTCCTGCCGATGTCATCGACGAGATCCCGCAGCAGGCAGGTTTGTTGCGTGCAGCCGGGCGTGTCGGCCTTCGGGTAGAAGTAGACGAGTACCTTGCGCTTGGCGAACGAGTCCAGCGACACCCGCTTCCCGTGCTGGTCGAGCAGCGTGAACGAAGGCGCGATGGATCCCGACTTGAGCATCGCCAGAAACTATCTCAGCGTGGAAGAGGCTGGATCGTCGATCGCTCGCCGCACCTCTTCTACGTAGCGACCGACCTCTTCCGGTCCGGACTCCATCAGTCGGCGCACCACAGAAGCACCTTGGATCACCCCGTCGGCCACACGAACGGCCTCCCTCGCCTGTTCGGCATTGCTCACACCGACTCCGACCAGGACGGGCAAGTCGGTGACTCGTTTGAGCCTCTCGGCGATGTTGGTCGCCGTCGCCGACAGTTCCGCACGTTCCCCCGTCACTCCCAACAGGCCGACCGCGTAGACGAAACCGCGACTGCGGGCGACGATCCGTGGAAGCCGATCATCGGGTGCGGTGGGAGCCGCGAGGAGCACCGTCTCGATGCCGTGGGCGTCGGCGTGGGTCGCCCATTCACCGACCTCTTCGAGTGGGAGGTCGGGCACGATGGCAGCAGACACGCCCGCCGTGGCGAGGGCGCCAGCGAATCGCTCGAGTCCCATCGCGTGCAACGTGTTGAAGTAACACATCACGACGAGAGAAATGTCGACGTCCAAACGTCGAACTTCATCGAGGATCGACGGCGGTGTGGCGCCCGAGCGCAGGGCCGCCTCGGATGCGGCCTGGATGATCGGACCATCCATCACCGGATCGGAGAACGGAAGACCGATCTCGATCGCGTCGGCGCCGTTGGCAGCAGCCGCCCTGACTGCGTCCTGCCAACCAGCCAAGCCGCCCGTGATGTACGGCAAGAGCAATTTGTGTCCGGCGTCACGACGCGCTCGCAGATGCCCCTCGAGACGACCGACCATCAGCACGACTGGGAGATCAGGACAGGATCTCCATCATCTGGGCGACGTCCTTGTCGCCGCGTCCCGACAGATTCATCAGGAACGTGCGACCCTGATGTTCGGGTGCCGTCCGCACGATCCACGCCAGAGCATGGGCACACTCGAGTGCGGGGATGATTCCCTCGGTCCGCGCGAGCAGCGAAAAAGCAGAGATCACCTCCGCGTCGGTGACGCTCGGATACTCCGCTCGACTGATCGAGGCCAGGTACGAGTGTTCGGGACCGTCGCCCGGATAGTCCAAGCCGGCACTGATGGAGTGCGCCTCCTGCACCTGTCCGTGCTCGTCCTGCATCAGGTAACTACGCATGCCATGCACCACTCCTGGCACACCGTGACCGACTGCTGCGCCCCCTGCAGGCTCGACGCCGATCAGACGCGCCGACGTGTCGACGAAACCCGAGAAGATGCCGATTGCGTTCGATCCACCACCGACGCAGGCGACGATGAAATCAGGATCGTTGCCGTCGAGCAGTGCGCGACACTGTCCGCGCGCCTCTTCTCCGATCACACTCTGGAACATCCGCACCATGTACGGATACGGGTGGGGCCCCATCACGCTGCCGATCGCGTAGTAGGTGCTCTCGACGGACGCCACCCAGTCTCGCATCGCCTCGTTCACGGCGTCCTTCAAGGTCTTGCTTCCCGAAGTGGCGGGCACCACCTCGGCACCGAGCAGTCGCATTCGAAAGACATTCAACGCCTGGCGCTCGATGTCTTTTTCGCCCATGTACACCTTGCATTCCAGACCGAGCAACGCGGCAGCCGTCGCCGACGCCACACCGTGCTGCCCAGCGCCGGTCTCGGCGACGATGCGTTGCTTGCCCATGCGCTTGGCCAAGAGGGCCTGTCCGAGGACGTTGTTGATCTTGTGGGAGCCGGTGTGGTTGAGATCCTCGCGCTTGAGGATCAGCCGAATGCCGAGTTGCGCACCCAAGTTGTGGCACTCGGTGATGATCGAGGGGCGCCCCGCGTAGTGGGCGAACAGGTCGTTGAGCTCGGAACGAAACATCGAGTCGTTCCACGCCTCATGGAACGCCTTCTCCAACTCGAGACAAGCGGGAACCAGGGTCTCCGGAACGAAGCGGCCTCCGAATTCTCCGAACCGACCGTCCGTACTGGGCTCACGCAACATGCGCCGACTGTATCGGGCGAGCCCGATTGGGACTCAGGCGAGATCGTCGAAGTTCTCGGCACCGGCACGACGGGCCGCGGCGATGAACCGACGGACTTTCACCGCGTCCTTGCGCCCCGGACTCTCCTCGACTCCCGTGCTCACATCGACACCCCACGGGCGTACGGCGCCAATCGCCGATTCCACGTTGTCGGGCGTCAATCCGCCGGACAGGACGACCCGTGTTCCGCGGGGCAAATCGTCGGCGAGCGACCAATCGAATGCCACCCCTGATCCCGGATTCTGCGAATCGAGCAGGATCGCATCCGCCGAGAAGTCCTGCGCGGCGAATGCTTCCTTGCTCCCCGCCACCACCGCCTTGAACACCAACTTCACCTGCTCGCCCACTTCCCGGACCATGCTCGGCGTCTCGCTCCCATGCAACTGTGCTCCGTGCAGCCTGGCAGCGTTGACGATGTCGATCACCCGCGTGGGATGTTCGTTGCGAAACACACCGATCGTGATGACTTCGGGAGGGAGTCGCTTGACGATGTCCTGCACGATCTGCACGCTCACCTGCCGCGACGACGTCGCGAACACGAAACCCAGTGCGTCTGCGCCCATCGCGGTTGCCAGCAACGCATCCGACTCCGACGTGATGCCGCAGATCTTGACGAACATGACCCGAAACTAATCCTTGGCCACTGACGAGATGCGGATCAACGAACGAGCAGCCCGCGCAACGCGTCACCTGGCGAGGAGGAGCGCACCAGCGTCTCGCCGACGAGCACCGCGTGATATCCGACCGATCGCAGCGCACGTGCATCTTCACCGTCCGCCACTCCGGACTCTGCCACGCGTACCACGTCATCCCCCATCAGAGCGGCCATCCGCAGGGCTCGTTCGCGATCCACTTCGAAGGTCTTGAGGTCACGCTGGTTCACACCGATCAACTGCGCGCCACACTCGAAGGCGATCTCGAGCTCCGGCTCGTCGTGCACCTCCACCAAGACGTCCAGTCCGACGTCGAGGGCGAGTCGGTACATCTCACGCAGCTCGGATG
>JBJTFU010000218.1:0-2877 GCA_046093585.1 Ilumatobacteraceae bacterium
TCGCCGAACATCGAGTCGAAGTACACGATGGCGCGGTTCATCTCCGGGTCGACATCGATTGCGGTGATGGTGACGAGATCGAGACGTTCGTCGTCGATGCGGGTGAGTTCGTCGGCGATCACCTCGCGCAACACTTCTGACAGACGGGCGGTGCGTGGGTATCCGTGCGAGGAACCACCCTTGGGTTGACGGCGACCCGACCGTGGGCGTTGCTTCGACACGCCATCTAGAATGGCACACCCATGACTGATTCGGCGACGCCCTCTTCTGCAGCAGCGACAAATGTCCCGCCGTTTCGCTACTCGGCCCGCCTTGCTGCCGGCATCGAATCACGCTGTCAGGACGCATGGGAAGCCAACGGAACCTTCCACGCACCGAACCCTGCCGGCCCGCTGAAAGACGTCGACGCACTCGCCGGAAAACCAAAATCGTTCATTCTCGACATGTTCCCCTACCCGTCGGGCGCGGGCCTTCACGTGGGGCACCCGCTCGGCTACATCGGCACCGATGTGTACGCACGCTTCAAGCGCATGAAGGGTCACAACGTGCTGCACGCTCTCGGCTACGACAGTTTCGGTTTGCCGGCCGAGCAGCATGCGATCACCACCGGCATCCACCCGCGCATCAACACCGAGTCGAACATCGCGAACATGCGACGTCAGTTGCGTCGCCTCGGTCTCGGTCACGACCCACGCCGCAGCGTCAGCACCACCGACGAGGAGTTCTACAGGTGGACCCAGTGGATCTTCCTGCAGGTGCACGGTGCGTGGTACGACGCCGACCGCAAGCAGGCCCGGCGAATCGACGAACTGGTGGCCGAGTGCGAATCTGGCGTGCGTCAACTGCCCGGCGGCTGTGCATGGGGCGACATGTCCACACAGGAAAAGCACGACTTCGTCGATTCGCATCGACTCGCGTACCTCACCGACGCGCCGGTCAACTGGTGCCCCGGGCTCGGCACGATCCTCGCCAACGAGGAAGTCACCGCCGACGGCCGCAGCGACATCGGCAACTATCCAGTCTTCAAACGCAACATGCGCCAGTGGATGATGCGCATCACGGCCTACGCCGACCGACTCATCGACGACCTCGACCGTCTCGACTGGCCCGAGCCCATCAAGTTGATGCAGCGCAACTGGATCGGCCGCAGCGAAGGTGCGCGCGTCGAGTTCGCCTCGCCCGCCGGCACCATCGAGGTGTTCACGACGCGACCCGACACCCTGTTCGGTGCGACATTCATGGTGCTGTCTCCCGAGCATCCTCTCGTCGGAGTGTTGACCTCGGACGAGGCACGCCCCGCAGTCGAGGCGTACCGCGCCGCCGCAGCATCAAAGGCAGACGACGAACGCCAGGACGACTCGAAGGCAAAGACTGGGGTGTTCACCGGGGCGCATGCGACGAACCCGGTCACCGGCAACAACATCCCCGTGTACGTCGCCGACTACGTGTTGATGGGGTACGGCACTGGTGCGATCATGGCCGTACCGAGCGGCGACCAGCGCGACTTCGACTTCGCGCGCACGTACGGGCTGCCGATCGTGGCGACACAGATGCCCCCCGCGACGTGGTTCGAGAGCCACGGCATCGCACCGAGCAGTGACTGCTCCACGTGGCCCGAGGCGTTCGTGGGCGACGGCGAGTACATCGACTCGGCGAACGACACTCTCTCCCTGAACGGACTCACCTCGATTGTCGACGCCAAGTCACGCACCAATGCCTGGCTCGAGAAGAACGGAGTCGGCACGGCAACAACCACCTACCGTCTGCGCGACTGGTTGTTCTCACGCCAGCGGTACTGGGGCGAACCCTTCCCCATCGTGTACGACGAGCACGGCAACGCGCACGCGGTTCCCGAGTCGGCACTGCCCGTGCTGCTGCCCGAGCTCGCCGACTTCAAACCGACAGCCCTCGACCCGAACGACGCCGACAGCGACCCGGTGCCGCCGTTGGCACGCATGAAGGAATGGACAACCGTGACCCTCGATCTCGGTGACGGTGCGCGCGAGTACCGCCGCGAGGTCAACGTGATGCCGCAGTGGGCAGGTTCGTGCTGGTACGAAATGCGCTATCTCGACCCCACCAACTCCGAGGCGTTCGTCGACAAAGATGTCGAGCGCTACTGGATGGGCCCGCAGGGTGACGGCCACACGGGCGGTGTCGACCTGTACGTCGGCGGTGTCGAGCACGCGGTGCTGCACCTTCTCTATGCGCGCTTCTGGCACAAGGTGCTGTTCGATCTCGGCCATGTCAGCAGCGAGGAGCCGTTCCACCGCCTGTTCAACCAGGGCTACATCCAGGCATACGCCTTCCGCGACGCACGGGGCCAGACGGTTCCGGCGGCAGAAGTCGTCGAGTCGAACGGCTCGTACTCGTGGAACGGAGAGACCGTCACCCGCGAGTACGGGAAAATGGGCAAGAGCCTGAAGAACATCGTGACTCCCGACGAGATGTACGAGGAGTTCGGTGCCGACACGTTCCGTCTCTACGAGATGTCGATGGGGCCGCTCGACCAGAGCCGCCCGTGGAATACCCGCGACGTCGTCGGCATGCAGCGTTTCTTGCAACGCGTGTGGCGCAACTTGGTCGATGAAGACTCAGGCGCGATGCGCGTGGATGATGGCGCATGCCCAGAGGCGCTGTCGCGCGAACTGCACGTGGCAATCGACGGCGTGCGCCGCGACATGGACGGCATGCGCTTCAACACCGCCATCGCCAAGCTGATTGAGTTGAACAACGCGCTCACCAAGCACGTCGAAGCGACCGGTTCTACGCCTCGGGTGGTGGCGGTCGCGCTCGCCCAGATGCTGAGCCCGTTGTGCCCGCACCTTGCGAGCGAATTGTGGCAGCGACTCGGATGCGACGGCGAGATCACCTACT
>JBJTFU010000219.1:0-3970 GCA_046093585.1 Ilumatobacteraceae bacterium
GATGATCTGTTGCAGCAGGACGGGAATGGCGATTCGTGCCCCAGTTCCCATGATCGCAAAGAGCAAGGTGGCACCGATGCCTTCCGTGAAGGACGGCGCTGCCTTTATCCCCTTGGTGATGACCTTCAGGGGACCTGCAAGGTCCGCGCGATCATCCATCGGCACGGCCCGTCTCATAGGAGGTCACGAGATTCCGATACTCCGCGAGTTCGGCAAACAGATGGTCGTGATTTCCGACCCCTTCCACTCGACCGTTCGCGATGAAGATGATCCGATCTGCGGCGCGTATCGCCGACGGTCTCGAAGCGGCCATCAGCACCGCCGGACGAGGCGTCATCTCGCGCAACGACTGCAATACTCGCTGTTCGTTGGTCGAGTCGAGCGCGGACGTGGTGTCGTCGAGCAAAAGCAAGTCGTTGTCGCGACATAGGGCGCGAGCAAGAGCGAGACGCTGACGTTGACCTCCGCTCAATCCGACTCCTCGCTCACCCGTCAAGGTCTCGATCCCGCCAGGAAGTTCGGCGATGAACTCGTCGGCGCACGAGATGGCGAGCGCTTGGGCAAGGCGCCGGTCGTCGGCTCCCCCGAGCAGGACGTTGTCCTTGATCGTCCCGTCGATCAGGAACGGCTCCTGGAAGACGATGCTGGTGCGCCCGGTGGCCACGGTTCCCAGATCCGGACCGAGCAGACCAGCCACCACCATCAACAGGGTCGTCTTGCCGGACCCCGTGGGACCAACGATCGCCACCGTTTCACCCCGGTCGACACAAAAGGAGACGTCCTCGAGGACGGTGTCGGAGCCGTAGCGCAGCGTCACACCGTCCACCTCGGCCGCATGCAACCCGTCGCGTACGGGTCGCACCACCGGTCGTGGTGAGGGTCTCTCCTCGAGGATCTCGTCGATGCGTGCCATGCCACTGCGGGAGTGTGGAAGTTCGCTGAAGAGATATCCGATGATCCGTAGCGGGAAGACCAGGAGGGTGAACAAGTAGACGAATCCGGAGAGCTCTCCCACCGTGAGCGAACCCCCGCGAACCCTCTGCGCGCCGACGACGACGAGCAAGACGTTGATCAGCGCAGGCATGGCGTCCATCAACCCGTCGAATGTGGCTCGACCTTTGACTGCCCGGATCCTCGCCTCGCGCAAGCGTCCGGATATGGACGCCATCCGATCCGCCTCCCTATTTTCCGCACCGAACGCCTTCACCACGGTGTATCCCTCGAGGCTCTCGTAGGCCGCCTCCGAAAATGCGCCGAGCTCGTGCTGGGCAGTGACGAAGTGTCGGTCCACTCTGCGTTGGTAGGTCACGTTCAATGTCAACATCAGCGGAAGGATGACGAGGGCCAAAGTTCCGAGGAGGACGTCGACGGCAATCAGCGCGGCGCCCGACGCCACGATCAAGACGAGGACGGAGGTCGCAAACGGCATCGGAGCGAGGAGAGCGACGGCCGCATCCGCGTCGACGCCAACACGAGCGACGAGATCACCTGGTTGTCGCCGCAGATGCCAGGTCAGCGGGCGCCGCAACAGGTCGGTGACCACCTCTTGCGCGAGGGAAGCGGCCGTCCGCCACTGGGTGACGCCGGCAAAGGACCTGCGGATCACCACGGCCGTCGCCCGCAGGAGCGCGATGCCGATGATCACTGCGCAGGCCACGACGTAGGCACGAGCCACGTCGACGGCGTCGACGAAATACGGCTGTACCACGGAGTCGATGAGGTTCGAAACGGCGAAACTCGACGCCACCGTGCACAATGCGTAGACGGCCGCACCGCTCACCGCGATGACGAAGGGGCGACGGTGGGACGAGAGCAGTCGTCGAATGAGAGGGATCGACTGCTTGAGTCGCGTCCGTTCGGGGCGCGACGACGAATCCATCGCCTCGAATTGTACGATCACGTCGTGCCCAATATGAACACGCTCAAGCGTTTCGGGCTCGGTGTCATCGTTGCGCTGATGGTGGCGATGTGGTTCTATGCATTCTACCTGTCACCTCGCGAGAGCATCAATCGCGTCGAGGATCGGAAATGGTCCGGTCGCGCAGAAGAGATTTGCTTGGCCGCACGGATCCAGCTCTCGGAACTCGCCGACACCCGTCGGATCCAGAGCGTCGAGGACTTGTCGATTCGTGCCCGTTTGGTGGAGCAGGCCACCGAGATCCTGGACACCATGGTCGAGGAGGTCTTCGAGCGCTCGCCAACCGACGAGAAGGGTCTCGCCATCAGCGAACTGTGGAGGGCCGACTACCTCACCTACCTCGGCGATCGGCGCGCCTACATTGCGTTGCTTCGCCAAGGCAAGAACGATCCGTTTGCGGAGACACGTGTGGACGGGATTCCGCTCAGCGAGAAACTGGGCACGTTCGCGCGCGCCAACGACATGGACAGCTGCGCGCCACCTAGCGACCTGTCGGTGTGACGGGCACCCACCCTTGCCCGTCGACGTGGCGCTTGATCACACGCGCTGGGGCTCCTACCGCCACGGAGTAGTCGGGGATCTCACCCGTCACCACGGAATTGGCCCCGATCGTGCAATGCCTACCGATCGTCGACCCGGGCAGGATCACGGCTCCCGTTCCGATCCATGAGCCGTCGCCGATCCGCACGGGACGCTCGGGTTGCGTCTGCGTCCCGATCGGTCGGGTGAGATCCTCGTAACCGTGATTCTGATCGGTGATGTAGACCCGGTGCCCCGTCCATACGTCGTTGCCGATCTGGATCCCCAGGTGTCCGACGATTCCACTGTCTCGACCTATCAGGCACCGATCTCCGATTTCCACGACGGGATTGGAGAGGCATACCTGGCCGGGGACCATCCCCGCCGCCAACGACACGTTCGGTCCGATCGTCGTGCCTTGTCCGATCTTGATGTAGTGCTCGTTGTAAATGTTGGCGAACGGATACATCACGATGCTTCCCTCACCGAAGGCGTGGAAAGTCTTCCCCCGTCTCGTGTTCGGCCCGATGTGCAATCGTTGCGCCAGGAACGAGTCGAGTCGCTCCGCCAAGACCTCGAGAGCCCGATCCCTCGCACTCATCGACGGAGATCTTCATCGCGCTGGCGCACCCGATAACGCACCGAGTGGATGTCGGAACCGGAGAGGATCGCTCCGCGGCCGAGGGGGATTCCCGCCTCCCAATTGGACAGCCCGAGTTCCGGGCGGCGGAACGCGAACTGACCGTCAACCCATCGAGAGAAGCCGTCGCCGACGAACGGGCACGACAGGTGGTTCCATCCATACTCGTGCTCGTTGGGATCCTCCGAGATGATCGATGCGACGAGTCGGGGCGACACTTCGTTGAACGTCGCCACCGCCCGTTCGAAACTCTCGACAACGAAAACGGTGATCTCGGGATCGTTCTCCCACTCCCACTCAGCACTCAAGACTTCGAGCGACGCGGGGATGACCTTTACCCGATCGCTATCCGAATGGTCGAAGTCCAGCCGATCCGAATCCGACGTCAGATGGACGATGCCAGTGGCGTTGCGAGCAGCAGCTGCCTCGCCGACCGCAGTCACGATCGTCGGCCACAAATCGGACGCGAATGCCCGGGGAACGGTCACCACGTTCGCGGTGTTGCAGACCTTGCGATCGAGGGAACTTTTCAACGTGGCGAGCAAGCGACTCCTGTCGGCGGTCGCTCCGAGGAGGAACCATGCACCACCACGGCCGTGGAGGCTCGCGGGCACCCCGCTCTGGCGGGCCACCGACCCAAGGTCCTGCACCGCCTCTCCGCTACCGCGAGCAACGGCCAACGACACGTCGGCATTGGAAAACAGGGCCCACCCACTGGAGTGGTCGTCGTGAGCAATGAGCACCACGCTGTCATCGGGCAGGGTGCTCTCCCGTAACGCGGGCCTGACGACGTGCTCGATGATCGCCTCGGCCGTGCGACGCGCGTCACGACCGATCCTGAACACGCACGTGTTGCCCGTCACCAACACGCCGCACGCGTCGACGACCACGTT
>JBJTFU010000220.1:0-4878 GCA_046093585.1 Ilumatobacteraceae bacterium
GGCTGTTGAACGATGCGCGCAGTGCTGGGCAGGCGATACTTCTCATTTCGGAGGACTTGGACGAGGTGATGTCGCTCGCCGATCGCATCCTCGTGCTCTACAGCGGCAGGATCGTGCACGAAACGCCGGGCGAGAGCGCCACGTTGTCGCTCGTCGGTGCGGCGATGGCGGGCGTCCACGAGGGGAGCCACTAGGCCGTGAAGATTCCGATGCGGGTGGTGTTCGAGCAGCGGGGTGAGGCGCCAAAGCGCCTGTCGGCCATCGTGCCGCTCGTGAGCGTCGCGGCAGCGTTGTTCTTCGGGGCGCTCTTTTTGCTCGCGACCGGGTATTCCCCGTGGGACACCTACACCAACATGGTGAGCGACAGCTTCGGGTCGTCCCGCGGTCTCACCGACACCTTGGCGTTGTCCACGGTGCTCATCTGCACCGGCATCGCCGCGGCGTTTGCATTCCAGATGAACGTCTACAACATCGGCGGAGAGGGCCAGTTGTACCTCGGGATGATCGGCGGTGCGTGGGCCGGCATCGCACTCGGTGACCACTTGCCGTCGCTGATCATGGTGCCGCTTGTGCTCGCCTTCGGCGCACTCGGTGGAGCCGCGTGGATCTTCGTTCCGGCCTTCGTTCGCTCCCGCCTCGGTACGAGCGAGATCGTCTCCACGCTGCTGTTGACCTACGTCGCCTCGAGCCTCATCGACTACGTGATCTACACACCGGGGAGTTTCTTTCGCAATCCGAACACGGCGTTTCCTCAGGGGCGGCTCTTCGCCGCGTCCGCCAAGCTCGACCCGTTTGGCGACACCCGTCTCTATCCGACGATCATCTTGGCGATCGTCATCGCCGTCGCCCTGTATTGGATGGTCAAGCGCACCGAGTTCGGTTATCGCATCAACGTGATCGCAGACTCACCCAAGGCCGCCCACTATGCCGGCATCAGCGCCAAGCGCACGACGATGTGGGTGATGTTGATCTCGGGTGCACTCGCTGGTCTCGGTGGAGCGCTCCTCATCGTCGGCCCATACGGAAAGATCGAACCGAGCATCGTGAATCTTGGTTATGGATATGCGGGCATCGTGATCGCCGCACTCGCGCGCAACAACCTCGCGGCAATCGTCGTGAGCGGCATCTTGTTCTCCGGCCTGCGCGTCGGGGGAGAAAAGCTCCAGATCTCGACCGACACGCCGATCCACATCGGCGTGATGCTGCAAGGTGCGATCCTCATCTTTGCCCTCGGCGGTGAGGCCTTCCGTCGCTATCGAATCAGGATCGTGAGAGTCCAGGTGGCGACGTGAACGACAACATCTGGATCCTGATGACGGGCGACTCGCTCGCCATCGCTACGACGCTCGTGCTTGCCGCACTCGGGGCACTGTTCACCGAGCGCTCCGGCGTGCTCAATCTCGGCATTGAGGGCATCCTGCTCACGTCTGCGATCAGTTCGTTCCTTGCGGCGGATTCCTCGGGCTCGATCTGGCTCGGCCTCGTGATCGGCTCGCTCGTCGGCGCGATCATGGCGGGCATCCACGCGACGCTGTCGGTCGTGTTTCGGGCGAACCAGATCGTGGCGGGTCTTGCGCTCGTCATCTTCGGCACCGGCCTTGCGAACTTCCTCGGCAAACCGGCAGAGGGAAAGCCCGTGACGACGGTGATCCTGCCACTCGATTTCGGACCACTGTCGGATATCCCCGTGCTCGGGCCGATCGTGTTCGGCCAGGACATTGTGACGTATGCATCGCTTGCCATTGCCGTCGCGTCGTCGGTGTATCTGTTCCGTACGCGACCCGGCCTCGAATTGCGTGCAACCGGTGACGATCCGGCGACCGTGGATGCACAAGGGCTCTCGGTCGCCTCGATCCGCATCCGCTACACGCTGTTCGGTGGGCTCCTCGTCGGCCTCGGAGGCAGCTGGCTGATGCTCGCCCAGAGCGCGGCGTGGCACCAGGCCGCCACGACCAACGGACTCGGCTGGATCGCACTCGCCCTCGTCGTGTTTGCCGGGTGGCGACCGATCCGCATCATCTTCGGGGCGGTGCTCTTCGGCTTCACGCTGCAGTTGCCGTTCACCCTGCAGGCCGAGCAGATCACCATCGTGCCGTCGGCGTTTATGCAGATGCTGCCGTATCTCGCCACGCTGATCGCGCTGATTGCCCTCAGCCGACCAGGCAGCCGCAACCTGCTCGGTGCACCGAAGGCCCTCGGCACGCCGTTCGTGCGCGACGAGCGCTAGATGTCCGCGCGCATCGACGCCGCATCGAGCGACGAAGCGATCCTCGACGTCCTGCACCGGACCGCCGACGCAGTGGCGGGAGTGCTGCAGGCCAACACCGACTGGTCGCTGTCAGGCGTTCGTGCGACGCAATACAGCGTCGACCTCGCGGCCGACGCGGCAGCGCTCGCCGTGCTGCACGGTGCGGGATGTGCGGTCCTGAGCGAGGAAAGCCAAATCACCGGCGATCGAGTGCCCGGTGGAGTGATGGTGGTGATGGACCCGCTAGATGGATCCACGAATGCAAGCAAGCGCGTGCCGTGGTATGCCACCGCGCTGTGTGCAATCGACGACCACGGCATGCGCGCTTCGCTCGTGGTGAACCAGGCAAGTGGTCGCGATCGCTACTGGGCGACTCGTGGGGGAGGAGCGTTCCACAACGGCATTCGACTCCAGGTGACGCAGACCAATTCGTTGCGCGACTCCGTCGTCGGTATCTCAGGCCTGCCAAGTTTCCGACCGGGATGGGGTCAGTTTCGTGCCCTCGGGGCGGCGGCCCTCGACATCTGTCTCGTCGCCACCGGGGCACTCGACGGATGGATCGACTTCAACAGCCACGGCGTCTGGGACTACCTCGCAAGCGTGCTCGTCTGTCGCGAGGCGGGCGTCGTGGTGGAGGAGTTCAACGACCACGACCTTGTCGTGACCGAGTACGCAGAAAAGCGCACGCCACTCGTTGCATCGTCGAAGGCGTTGCTGGATGAGTTGCGCGAGGTGCGCGCCACGCACGCGTCGCGCTAGGCGATCGCTGCGCCGAAGAGGTTGCCCACCGCGATCGTGATCGCCATCGCCACCATTCCGCCAATCACCACGCGTGCGATCGGTCGGCGAGGTTTGGCACCGCCGAACTTCGCCCCAGCGAAGCCGAGCGCGGCGAGACCGACGACGACGATTCCGATTGTCGCGGTGTAGCGGAGCGATTCAGACGCAAGCCACATCGCCAGAAGCGGGATCGCCGAGCCGACACTGAATGCGGCTGCCGATGACACGGCGGCTTCGACGGGCTTTGCGGCAGAGTGCTCGGTGATGCCGAGTTCCTCTGCGAGGTGGATGGCGAGGGCGTCGCGTTCGGTTAACTCCGTGGCGACTTGCTTGGCAAGGTCGTGACGCAAGCCTTTGTGTTCGAAGATCGCCGTCAATTCTGCAAGTTCACGGTCGGGGAGGTTCTCGAGCTCCCACTTTTCCTTGTTGATGTCTGCTCGCTCGGTGTCACGTTGCGAGCTCACCGACACGTATTCGCCAAGGGCCATCGACGCTGCACCTGCGACGAGGGCGGCGACACCTGCGGTCATGATCGCCGACTTCGACGCGTCGGATGCGGCCACGCCGAGGACGAGGCATGCCGTGGAGATGATGCCATCGTTGGCACCGAGCACCATCGCGCGCAGCACGTTGGTGCGGTGTCCGGAGTGGGTCTCGTCGTGGGTTGCCACCTCCACAGTCTCGCACCCGGGTCGCGACCTTCCACGATCGGGGTCAAGTACTCCTGTGAAGGTCGTAGAATCATGAGCGGACGTCAATTTGACGCGTCGGGCGTTTAGCTCAGTTGGCTAGAGCATCTCCCTTACAAGGAGAGGGTCGGGGGTTCAAGTCCCTCAACGCCCACTACGACAGGAGTGTCGTTGCTGGCTCGGTTCTGCCGTGGCGTCGCGCAGAAATCTCAATGAATGAACCATCTCGCGGCAGACGCCGTTGTAGTAGCTGCGTACATTGAGTTGAGAGATCGACTCGTTTTGCTTTGGCGAGAACTGCCGGAAGGTGCTGGAGATCGAGTGGTTCCTCATTGTCCAGCGTGGACCGTGCGGGAGCTGGCGTCGCATATAGTCGGCGTCCCTGAAGACATCATTGCTGGTCGGATGGATGGTGTGGCAAGTGATGCGTGGACCCAAGCACAAGTAGATCGGCACCGGGGAAAGTCGCTCCGTGAACTTGCAGACCTGGCAGTGGATTTGGCTACCAAGTTTGACCCGATGATTCCGCACTTTCCCGCCATGCCGCGGTCTCAGATGGTGCTTGACGCGGTGTCGCACGAACACGATCTTCGCCACGCCGTGGGTCGACCTGGTTCGCGTGACTCGCAGGCCGTTACGGTGGGCTTGGCTTTCCTGCGCCAGTGGTTGCAGGGGAGCTCGGTACCGAACGTCGAATCCTTGTTTGCTGCTGACATCACTGAGTTCGACCTTGTTCGGTCGATTACGGGACGACGAAGTGTGGAACAGATGGAACGACTCGGTCTACCGGTCAATGTTGTCACGGCCGTGCACAACTCGTCACCCTTCAGCACCCCTGCTGAGTCGATCAACGAATGATGTGTCGAATCGATGACGGTTCACTTTTTGTAAAGTGCTCAACTCTCCTCGAGATGGTCTGTCACACTGAGTAGTAAATGGAGTGATTGGCGCGTCGCGATCAATCACTGGACTGGAGGTTGAACGGGAATGTCGCACAATGTCGATTTCTTTGGTCGATTTGAGGGGCTCACGTTCGACGACGTGGTCCTCGTTCCGGGGTTCAGTGAGGTCCTGCCGGACCAAGTCGAGACGGCGACCACCTTTGCTCGTGACATCGAACTTGCCGTTCCATTGGTGTCGGCGGCGATGGACAGGGTGACC
>JBJTFU010000221.1:0-3698 GCA_046093585.1 Ilumatobacteraceae bacterium
TACAGTACAGACCTGCGTTCGCGCACCCAGGGACGTGCAACGTACACGATGCAGTTCCACAGTTATCAGCAAGTTCCCGAAGCAATCGCCCAAGAAATCATCAAGCGAGTGCGCGGCGAATAGCACGAGTTCTTACAACACAAACATCGAGAAGTAAAAGAGCAAGGAGCAGCAATGTCAAAGGCAAAGTTCGAGCGCAACAAGCCGCACGTCAACATCGGCACCATGGGTCACATCGACCACGGCAAGACCACGTTGACGGCCGCCATCTCCAAGACGCTGGCCTCCAAGGGCCTTGCCGAGGCGACTCCCTTCGACCAGATCGACAAGGCGCCGGAAGAGAAGGCTCGTGGTATCACGATCTCGATCGCGCACATCGAGTACGAGTCGGAGAAGCGTCACTACGCACACGTCGACATGCCGGGTCACGCCGACTACATCAAGAACATGATCACCGGTGCCGCCCAGGTGGACGGCGCGATTCTCGTGGTCGCCGCCACCGACGGCCCGATGCCCCAGACCCGTGAGCACGTGCTGCTCGCCCGTCAGGTGGGCGTGCCCTACATCGTCGTCGCGCTGAACAAGGCCGACATGGTGGAAGACGAGGAGCTCCTCGAGTTGGTGGAGGTCGAAGTTCGCGACCTGCTCAACCAGTACGAGTTCCCCGGTGACGACGCCCCCGTGGTACGCGTCTCGGCGTTGAAGGCCCTCGAGGGTGACGCCGCGTGGCAGGAGAAGATCATGGATCTGATCCGCGCCTGTGACGAGTCGATCCCCGAGCCGAAGCGTGAGCTCGACAAGCCGTTCCTCATGCCGATCGAAGACGTGTTCACGATCACCGGTCGTGGCACCGTCGTCACCGGCAAGGTGGAGCAGGGTCGTGTCCACACCGGCGACGAAATCGAGATCGTCGGTCTGCGTGACACGCAGAAGACCACCTGCACGGGTGTCGAGATGTTCCGCAAGCTGCTCGACGAAGGTCAGGCCGGCGACAACATCGGCGCCTTGTTGCGCGGTACGAAGAAGGAAGAAGTCGAGCGCGGTCAGGTGCTCTGCGCCCCCGGCTCGATCACGCCGCACACCAACTTCGAAGGTCAGGTCTACGTCTTGACCAAGGAAGAGGGTGGTCGTCACAAGCCGTTCTTCAACAACTACCGTCCGCAGTTCTTCTTCCGCACCACCGACGTGACCGGAACCGTCGAGTTGCCGAAGGGCACCGAGATGGTGATGCCTGGTGACAACGTGACCATGACCGTGGAGCTCGGCAAGCCGATCGCCATGGACGAAGGTCTGCGCTTCGCCATCCGCGAAGGTGGCCGCACCGTGGGTGCCGGTCGCGTGACGAAGATCATCAAGTAACGCACATGTCCTCGAGCATCCGCATCCGTCTGAAGGCGTTCGACCACCAGATCATCGACGAGTCTTCGAAGAAGATCGTCGAGACGGTGGCGCGCACCAACGCGACGGTGCGGGGCCCGATCCCGTTGCCCACGGACAATCACCGGTACACGGTGATCCGTGGGCCACACGTGGACAAGGACTCGCGTGAGCACTTCGAGATGCGGATCCACAAGCGTCTGATCGACATCGTCGACCCGAACGCGAAGACGATCGACAGCCTCCAGCGCATCGAGCTGCCGGCCGGCGTCGACATCGAAATCAAGCTCGGCTAGTTCACACCTCGCTCGTGTAGCAAGCACTGCATGAGCGCCACGCTCATCCAGCGTCCAAACTTCCTGCCCACTTCCCGTTCGATTCCCACCAACTGGTAGCCGCACGACTCGTGCAAGGCACGAGACGCGGTGCCCGACGCTTCGATGCGGGCGATCACCGAATGGAATCCGGAAGCCGCAGCCTGGTCGAGGAGTGCGCTGAGGAGCGCCTTACCGATTCCGCGGCGCGACATGTCGCGCCGGACGTACACGGAGTTCTCCACGGTGGTGCTGTAGGCGGCGCGGTCCCGATACTCCGACAACGCTCCGAAGCCGACCACATCGCCAGACTCGTCCACCGCGACGAGTGCCGAGAAGGCCCCGCTGCGGGCCTGGATCCAGTCGCGCTGGGCCTGCAGGCCGCGGGGGACCAGATCGAACGTGGAGGTTTCGTGCTCCACTTCGTGGTTGTAGATGCCGAGGATGGCTTCGGCATCGGCAACTACGGCGTTACGGACCGTCACCCCTCTCACTTGGGTGAACTTACTCGCTGGCTGGTAGAAAAAACCTCATGACTGACTGGTCGCAACCCCCCGCATCGCAGAATCCCTTCCCCTCGCTCGAACCGACGAACACGCCGCCGTCGAGCTCGTTTCCTCCTCCGCAGATGGAGCCGACACCGATCGACAAGCCGCTCGGTCGCGCTGGCGTGACGCTGCTTGCGCTGCTCGTCGGTTTAGTGGCGGGTATCGGCGGCTCGTTCGTCGCGAACGAAGCGGGCTGGACAACGGGTGACAGCATGATCGACGGCACGACGATTTCTCCCGTGGTCACGAGTGCGGTCGACCCGAACGACCCGAGCGTGGGCGATTCGCCCGTCGCCCAAGTGGCGAATGCGATGGCCGACAGTGTGGTGACGATTTCTGCCGTGGTCGACGAGGGCTTCGGTCCGGGGGAGTCCGTCGGCTCCGGCGTGGTGTTGTCGGCAAACGGTGAGATCCTCACCAATGCCCACGTAGTGGAAGGCGCAGAGGAGGTGCGTGTGCGCTTCGCCGGCGAAACCGAACCGCGCACGGCACGCGTCGTCGCAGCGGATGCCGGCAACGACCTTGCGCTGTTGCGGATCGCCGCCACGGGCTTGAAGCCGGCCACGTTCGCCCAACCCGACACCGTGCGAATCGGAGACGATGTAGTGGCCATCGGTTACGCGCTGGACTTGGATGGAGGCCCGACGGTGACTGAGGGAATCGTGTCTGCACTCAGCCGTACGATCGTCACCGACTCGGGTGCGCTGAATCGTCTGATCCAGACCGACGCGGCGATCTCGTCCGGCAACTCCGGTGGGCCGCTCGTCAACATGCGCGCCGAGGTGGTGGGCATCAACACCGCCGTCGCCCGCGGTGACGCGAGCTCGGCGGCCAACAACGTCGGCTTCGCCATCTCCGTGGAGGAGATCCTGCGGGTGGTCGACCAGTTGCGCAGCCAGGCCGGTAACGGTCAACGGGTCGAGGGGTACCTCGGGGTCAGCGTGGACCGTCGGGAAGACGGTGGTCAGGGCGCCGTGATCACGAGCGTGCAGTCCAATTCGCCCGCTTCACGGGCGGAAATCCGCGAGGGCGACGTGGTGTTGAGCGTGGACGGCGAGCCGATCGACGGCCAGGCCGGGCTGGTGGCGGCCATCCGCGACTGCGAACCGGGCCAAGTCGTGGAAATCCAGCTTTCCCGGGACGGGGAGCGGGTGACCGTCTCAGCCACCTTGGACGCCCGAGCCGACTGATCGCTATGGCCCTGCTGGCCCGCGACGGCGACCCGACCGACCTGGTCGTCCGAGGTGGGAGGTGGACGGGTCGCAGATAGAGTCAGCAGTCCGCAATTGAGCCCCCATCAGGGTTTGACTGCGGGCAAGACGTCACAACCGACGTCTGCGCAAGCCCGAAAGGGAACTGCGCAGCACCACCATTTTCGGTGCTCCGCCGGCCATGCCGAGCGGAGCATTTGCGTGAATGGCATCGGTGAAACGTCGGTTGCAACGAACACTCGAGTTTG
>JBJTFU010000222.1:0-6501 GCA_046093585.1 Ilumatobacteraceae bacterium
CTGGGGTCGTTGGTAGTAAATACCATCCTGCCAAAAATTTTTTTACATCTACGTAGTAGATGTCAAATCATCGAGTGAGTTGCAAACCCCCAGAAACCTGGCTTTATCGTGCCCCGCCGTTCGAGACCGAATGGAGGAACGATGAAGAAGAAGCGCTACTCGTTGAAGCACCGCAAATGGGTCTGCCCATCCTGTGGGCAGCGGCTGCAGGTGTGGGTGCGGGTGTCTGCAACACCCCTCTGCCAGCATCCAATGCAGCACCCACGTGAAGTCGTGGCCATGATCCCATGGCGATGGAATCATGGCACCCGAGCAGGAAGGACGGCAATGTCGATTGATTCGGCCGAAGAAGGCGACATCTGTGACTACTGCGGAGAAGTGATCAACTTCATCGACGACGACCACACCGTCTGTCCCAACTGCGGGTCCGAGTTCTACAACATGGACTACCACGGCGAAGAGCCCGGCACCGTCGACGACATCTTTCCCGTCGACGAACTCTGATCGTCAGTCGACCAGGCGCAACCCCGAGGGCGCGATCGAATTGGTCGTTGACGACAACTCGACCACGAAGTTGGTCTTGTGCCCCGGGAAGACATGGTGTGCCAGGAGCACCGCCTGACCACCCTGGTCCTTCGTCACTCTCTCGCATCGCAACACGGGTGCCGACAGCGGAATCTCGAGCAGACGGGCTTCCTCCGCGGATGCGGCGTCGGCGGCGATCGTCTGCGTTGCCGACTTCAGTTTGCGATCCAACAACTCGTGGAACGACGACTGCTCCACGTCTTGGCGCGACAGTGACCGGCCGAGTTCGGCAGGACACCACACGGTGACGAGCGCAAACGGCTCGCCGTCGGCGGTGTTGATACGACGAACGCGAAGCACCTGGTCGACACCGAGCACCTTGGCCACGTGCTTGCTCGCCTTCTCGAAGGCGTACTCGATGACCAATCGCTCGGAGCGCACTCCACTCGCCGCCATCTGCTCCTCGATCGTTCCGAGGGTGGCCAGTGACTGGCTGACCGTCCCGCCGACGACGAACCAGCCGAACCCTTGTCGCGCATCCACCAGTCCCTCGTCGCGCAACAACTCGAGTGCTCGACGCACCGTGACGCGGCTCACCTTGTACTTCTTCGACAGGTCTGCTTCGCTGGGTAGCAAGCGGCCGGAGACGAATTCGCTGGACTGCACCCGTTCGCGCAGATGCGCAGCAATTTCGTGATATCGGATCGTTCGCACTTGTATTACACTTGTCTATGATCGATGCAAAATCAAGCCCCCAGCCCAAGCCCCCAGTGATGGTCGGGCGTCACAAGGAGAATCCATACATATGAAGGTGAGCGCAGGAACCCCCCTCTCCCTCGTTGAAGGCGTGTATGAGCGGCTCGCAGCAAACGTCGAGTTGGGCCGCTCACGCCTCGGTCGACCCCTCTCACTCACCGAGAAAGTGTTGATCAACCACCTCTGCGCGCCGGACTCCCAAGAGATGGATCGCGGCAAGAGCTACGCCGATTTCGATCCCGATCGCGTGGCCATGCAGGACGCGACTGCCCAGATGGCCCTCCTCCAATTCATGACGGCCGGCTTGAAGACCACCGCCGTACCGAGCACGGTGCATTGCGATCACCTGATCCTCGCCAAGTCGGGCGCGAAGATCGACCTCGGTGTCGCAGTGGATTCCAACAAGGAGGTGTACGACTTCTTGCGCAGTGTGTCGGCGAAGTACGGCATCGGTTTCTGGGGCCCGGGCAGCGGCATCCTCCACCAAGTGGTGCTCGAGCACTACGCCTTCCCCGGCGGAATGATGATCGGTACCGACAGCCACACACCGAACGCGGGCGGACTGGGCATGATCGCGATCGGCGTCGGCGGCGCAGACGCAGTGGACGTGATGACCGGCTTTCCATTCAACGTGCGGTGGCCGAAGGTGATCGGTGTTCGCCTCGTCGGCGAGTTGTCCGGCTGGTCGAGCGCCAAGGACGTCATCTTGGAAGTGGCTCGTGTGCTCACCGTGGAGGGCGGCACTGGCGCAGTGGTCGAATATTTCGGACCCGGTGCGGACTCCATCTCGGCGACCGGCAAGGCCACCATCTGCAACATGGGTGCAGAGATCGGTGCCACGTGTTCGATCTTCGGTTACGACGCACATATGGCCGAGTACCTGCGCGCCACCGGTCGTGCGGACATTGCCAAGGCAGCCGATGCGGTGATCGACCATCTGCGGCCGGACGAAGGTGCGACCTACGACCGCGTGATCGAGATCGACCTGTCGACTCTCAAGCCGTTGATCAACGGTCCGCACTCCCCCGATCGCGCACACAAGGTGGGCGACGAGGTCGGCGCAGCCGCCGAGCAGAACGACTGGCCGAAGGAGATCTCCGCCGCGCTGATTGGTTCGTGCACCAACTCCTCCTACGAGGACATCACCCGTGCCGCCTCGGTGGCACGCCAGGCCAAGGCCAAGGGTTTGAAAGCGAAGACGGAACTGCTGATCACGCCAGGATCGGAGCAGATTCGCGCCACGATCGAGCGCGACGGCCTGCTCGCGGACCTCGAGGCGATCGGCGCCACCGTGCTCGCCAACGCCTGCGGTCCGTGCATCGGTCAGTGGGAACGAGCCAAGGAAGTGACGGCAAAGCCGAACACCATCGTCAACTCCTTCAACCGCAACTTCCCCAAGCGCAACGACGGATCGGCCAACACGTTGTCGTTCGTCACGAGCCCCGACACGGTGATCGCACTCGCACTGGCTGGTCGCTTGGACTTCGACCCGACCACGGACACGATCACTGCGCCCGACGGCTCCGAAGTTCGCCTGACAGCGCCGACCGGCGAGGTGCTCCCGAAGCAGGGATACGACGCAGGCCAGGACACGTTCATCGCCCCACCCGCCGATGGATCGTCGATCGTCGTCGAGGTGAGCCCGACGAGTGATCGTCTGCAACTCCTCGAACCCTTCCCCGCCTGGGATGGCAAGGACTACGAGAACCTGCCCGTGTTGATGAAGGCCAAGGGCAAGTGCACCACCGACCACATCTCTGCTGCCGGAAAGTGGTTGACGTATCGCGGGCACCTCGAAAACATCAGCGGCAACCTCTTCCTCGGTGCGGTGAACGCTTTCAACGACAAGGTGGGTGAAGGCTGGGACGCCACCGATGGCCAGACGAGGTCGTACCCCGAGATCGCCAAGCGCTACAGCGAAGCTGGTATCCGTTGGTGTGCAATCGGTGACCAGAATTACGGCGAGGGATCGTCACGTGAGCACGCAGCGATGGAGCCCCGATTCCGCGGCGGAGTCGTCATCTTCGCTCGCTCGTTCGCGCGTATTCACGAGACCAACTTGAAGAAGCAGGGGCTGATCCCGCTGACCTTCGCTGATCCGAGCACCTACGAAAAGATCGACGAACGCGACACCATCAGCGTGCTCGATCTGCCACCCGTGCCCGAGCGTCCCGTGAAGTGCCGAATCAACAAACAAGACGGCACGTCCGTGGGGTTCGAGGCACTGCATACATTCAGCCCCGAGCAGGTGAAGTGGTTCGAAAAGGGCAGCGCGTTGAACATCGTTCGCGAGAAGGTGGCCGGCAAGTAAGTGGAGAGCCTCGCCATCGTCGTCGCTCTGATCCTCGGCTACACCTTCATCGCGCTGATCGCGATGATCTTCACCTGGCGCAGGACACCACGCCACCCGCTAGTGCGATCTATCTTGATCGTGCTCTACCTGCCGGCGATCTACATCGGTGCGCGACTCGCGTTCCAAGACATCCCGCTCGGCACACGAGCCTTCGGCGCCGCGGTGGTGGTTCTCGGAACGATCAATCTGATCACGCTGATCCGGCAACCCCGGTCGTCCCGGCACCGCTCCGATTGAGCAGTAAATAGCCAGCCAAATGGGAGAGGCCCCGCCGAAGCGGAGCCTCTCAACCTGTGTCCCGCGGTTTGGGGGAACCGCCTTGGGATCACCAGTGGATGGACTTGGGGGAAGCCATCCGTTTGTTAGATAAGTATTGCCTACCCACGGGTTAGCGTTCAAGGCGAACGCCAGATTTCTGCCATCACTTTTTGCGATGGGCGGCAAACCCGTGACTAGCCTGACCTGATGGAGGTGCGCCACCTGGCCAGCCTGATCGCGATCGCCGAACATGGCTCGTTCTCGGCCGCTGCCCGACACCTGAAAACGGTGCAGAGCAACGTCTCGGCCCACATTTCGCGACTGGAGAAGGAACTGGGCGTGACCCTCGTGGATCGTCACAGCGGGAAGGTGACCGACGAGGGTGCGGTGGTGGTGGAACGCGGCCGACGAATCATTCACGAGCTGCAAGACATCGAGGCCGACATCCACTCCACCGACGTCGAGGTGGAAGGCGAGAGCCGGATGGGTTGTCTCAGCACCACGGGACGCTGGCTGATACCGGCGATGTTCCCCCTTGCGCACACCGCACATCCCAAACTTCGGGTGACGGTGGTGGAGGGCGGCACACTGAACTTGCTCCCCCGATTGATCTCGGGCGATTTGGATGCCGCGATCGTCCACTTCCCCGTCGCCGACCCGGAACTCACCGTCGATCCGTTGTTCTCCGAGGAGATCGTGTTGCTCGCCCACCCCAAGTTCACCTGGGCGGCACGCGAGACCGTCACGCTGGCCGAGTTGGCACACCACCAACTCTTGCTCGCTCCACGCAACACGGAATTGCGCCGGATCATCGAGAAGGCCGCAGCGTCACGAAAGGTGGCGTTGCGCGCACAAGCGGAGATCGACGGTGTCCGATTGCTTGCTTCGCTGGCCATCGACGGGTTCGGTCCGACTCTCGTGCCGTCGACGGCCGTTCCTCGTATCGCCGTCGAAAGCCTCCACGTCGTACAGATTCCAGAATTGCCAAGACGACTGGTGGGTTGGGCCACCAAGCGCCGACCGCTTCCGAACAAAGCGACGAGGGCGCTGCATGAGATCGTGCGCACTGCGGTGCAGCAAGCCGGCGAACAGCAACACGGCGTGAACATCGCGACGGAACTGCTCTTGCCCGGCCGACGCTCCTCTTCCGACAAGTAATCTCTTGGAGATGACGGCCGAGGCAACCGAGGTGTCGCGCGACCTGCACCTCCAGCGAGCGGTCAAGGGCGCGGCACAAGCCGGAATCATCCAGGTTGGCGCCCGCAACGTGGTGTGGGTCGACATCGATCCGTCCCTCCATCGCGGCGCACTGTCAGCCGAAGCGTCGGGAGTGATCGCCAACGCAGCCGAGTTCGCCCTCAACCAACGCATCCCGCTCGTGATCCAGGTGGCGTCGTCGGGTGCCGACATCGTCGAGGGCATTCCCGCGCTGCACGGTTGGGGTCAGGCCGCACGCGCCATCGCCGACTGCTCGGGCGTGGTACCGACGTTCACCATCGTCAACGGACCCGCGGTATCGGGACCTGCACTGCTCATCGGTCTTGCCGACTTCGTCGTCATGACCCGCGACTCCTATGCGTTCGTCTCCGGCCCGACGATGGTGGCGGAATTCACCGGTATCCAGATCTCCAACGAAGATCTCGGTGGTGCGGACGCGCACGCCAAACAAAGCGGTGTCGCTTCGATGATCGTCGACAACGTCGAGGATGCACGCGCCGCTCTCGAACAACTGTTGTCGTTCGTTCCCGACAACGTGGACCTGGTGCCCACGCTCCTCGGCACCGCCGATCCGACCGATCGCCCCACCCCCGAGGCAGGAGAGATCATCCCGAGTGCCGCCACCGGGAGCTACGACGTGCGCAAGGTGATCCGCGCCATCGCCGACGACGAAGACTTCACCGAGGTTCGGGAGCGATGGGCAGCGAACGTGATCACGGGATTCATCACCATCGGGGGCGAACCTGTGGGCGTGGTGGCCAACCAGCCGATGGTGCTTGCCGGCACACTCGACATTCCGGCGTCACAAAAGGCCGCCCGCTTCGTCGCGTTTTGCGACGCGTTCAACATTCCGCTGCTGACACTCGTCGACACGCCCGGCTTCTATCCCGGCAAGGACCTCGAGTGGCGCGGCATGATCCGCCATGGTGGCCAATTGGTCTTCGCCTATGCCCGCGCCACGGTTCCCCGCGTCTGTGTGATCCTGCGCAAGAGCTACGGCGGCGCCTACATCGTGATGGATTCGAAGACCATGGGGAACGACGTGTGCATGGCATGGCCCACTGCCGAGATTGCCGTGATGGGCGCCGGGCAGGCCTCTGCGATCCTCCAACGCAAGGCATCCGACGAGGACAAGGCGGCCTTCGAGGCGGACTATTCCGAGCGACTCTTGAACCCCTTCGTCGCCGCCGAACGGGGCTACGTGGACGCCGTGATCGAGCCGAGCGAGACGCGATCCCAAGTTGCGTCCGCCTTCGCCATGTTGCGCGACAAGCGCGAGCGATTGGCCCCGCGGAAGCACGACAACACGCCGCTGTAGTCATTCGTCCACGACGTCGATAAGGGGACGAGCGAGGGCGAGACCCTACACTTGTCGCGGGAAGAGGAAGCTT
>JBJTFU010000223.1:0-4959 GCA_046093585.1 Ilumatobacteraceae bacterium
CTCGGGCAACGTCCACACGACGGGATGAAACCGAAGACGACGTGGTCGCCCGGCTGAACCCAACTCACGCCCGGACCGACGGCCTGCACGACACCGGCGCCTTCATGCCCGCCGATGATCGGCAGTTAGAAGGGCAAGTCACCAGTGACGAGGTGCTCGTCCGAGTGGCACATGCCCGAGGCCGCCAACTTCACGAGTACTTCGTTCGGGCCGGGTGCATCGAGCTCGATGTCCTCGATGCTCCACGGCGCATTCAACTCCCACAACACTGCGGCTTTCGTCTTCATACGACCCCCTTGCCACGCTCACGTCGTGCCGTCGCCCATTGTTGCCGAGAGGTGCCGTCGGCCGCCACCCCGCTGGCGCGGGCTACTGTTTGCGCATGGAAAACACGCCCGTTGCCGCCGCCGAGGAAGTCCGCGACGAACGCCCGGCAGTCGAACCGGCCGGCCACACCGAAGAACTGCTCATCGAGGAGATCTCCATCGATGGCATGTGCGGCGTCTACTAGACCCGCCTCCTTCGATGTCGATCACGCTCGAGTCGGCGTGTGAACTCCACCCGCAGGTCGCCCTCCGCTCGGAGGAGTTCGGTGCGCTCGCGTATCACTACGGCAATCGCCGACTGATCTTCCTCAAACACCCCGACGTCGTTGCAGTCGTCAAGTCACTCGGTGAACACGACACGCTGGAAGGTGCTCTCACTGCGCGAGGAATCGATGCCACTCGCTGGCCCAGCTTCGTCGCCGCACTCAACCAACTCGAGACTTCGGAAGTCGTCCGTGCCCGCTGACGATCTCGTCCAGCACATGAAGCAGGGGCTCGCCTCGCCGATCTGCCTCACATGGGAACTCACCTATGCGTGCAACCTCCAGTGCATCCACTGCCTCTCGAGCAGCGGGGTTCGCGATCCTCGCGAACTGACCACGCGGCAGGCCTTCGACGTCCTCGACGAGCTGCGAGACCTGCAGGTCTTCTACATCAACATCGGTGGAGGCGAGCCGATGATTCGGCGCGACTTCTTCGAGATCCTCGAGCGAGCGGAAACCAACGGCATCGGAGTGAAGTTCTCCACGAACGGTGCATACATCGACGCAGAAAACGCCCGCCGACTGGCAGCGATGAACTATCTCGACGTCCAGATCTCGATCGATGGTGCCGATGCAACCACCAACGACCAGGTTCGCGGCGAAGGTTCATTCGCCAAGGCGATCGCGGCGATGGATCACCTGCGCGCTGCGAACTTCGGCAAGTTCAAGATCTCCGTCGTCGTGACGCGGCACAACGTCTCTCAACTGGACGACTTCAAGCAACTCGCCGACGAGTACGGTGCGCAGCTGCGCATCACCCGCCTACGCCCGTCTGGTCGCGGTGCGGACACGTGGGATCAGTTGCATCCGACGCAGGAGCAACAACGCGAGATTCATCGCTGGCTGATCAGCCACGGAGAGAACGTGCTCACCGGAGACTCCTTCTTCCACTTGAACGCGCTCGGCGATTCGATCCCCGGTCTCAACCTCTGCGGCGCAGGCCGGGTGGTATGCCTGATCGATCCGATCGGTGACGTGTACGCCTGCCCATTCGTCATCCACGAGGAGTTCAAGGCTGGCAACGTGCTGGAGAGCGGGTTCACCGCGGTGTGGCGATCGAGCGAACTGTTCACTTCGTTGCGCGAACCCGAATCTGCCGGAGCCTGTGCGTCGTGTGGAAGTTTCGATGCGTGCCAAGGTGGCTGCATGGCGGCCAAATTCTTCACGGGCCTGCCGTTGGATGGCCCCGACCCAGAGTGCGTGAAGGGCCACGGAGAATCGGCGCTCACCGCAGTGCCCGTTCAGATCAAGCCGAAGCCGGCAATGGATCACTCGCGTCGCCTCGTGCGGGCGTAGGAATCGGCAACAATGGAACCGATGGATGCGGTGCTCGCGATTGCGGTCGTCGTGGTGTCGTATTTCCTCGGCACCTTCCCGAGTGCTCTCATCGTCGCCAAGCGCGGTGGCATCGACGTCACCAAGGAAGGCTCGGGCAACCCGGGAACCTCCAACGTGGTGCGCTTGCTCGGCTGGAAGTACGGCGCCGTCGTCTTCCTCGCCGACGTGTTGAAGGGTTCAGCGTCGGTTGCCCTCGCGTGGTGGGTGGCTGGCGACCGCGTGACGATGCTCGGCTTCGGCTGTGCGTATGCGGCGGTGATCGGTCACACCTATCCCGTCACCCGCAAGTTCAAAGGCGGCAAGGGTGTGGCCACCGGTGGCGGCTCGATGTACGTGCTCTATCCGCTGATGAGCCTCGTGCTGTGTATCTCGTGGTTCGTCCTCCGCAAGGCAACGGGTAAATCGTCGGTCGCCTCCCTCGTCATCACCATCGCCGTTCCGATCTATGTCGGGTTCTTCCGCGAGGAAACCTGGGAGTTGGCCGCCACGCTCGGTCTCGTTGCAGTCGTCATCCTGCGTCACCTCCCCAACATCCGTCGTTTGCGCTCCAACGACGAACTCGCCGCCTAACTCGTGCTCGACTTCGTCTCGCAGTCGTTCGACTGGCTGAAGGAGTTCGCCTCTTCACCCGTCTTCTACGCGATCATCTTCGTGATCGCCGTGCTCGACTCGGTGCTCCCCATCGTGCCGAGCGAAACGTCGGTGATCATCGGCGGCGTCAGCGCAGGTCTCGGCGATCTCTCTCTACCCCTCGTCATCGTGCTCGGCGCACTCGGTGCATTCGTCGGTGACAACATGTCGTACCTCATCGGAAGACGGTTGAGCGGTTGGCTCACCTCGCGGTATGCACGGTCGGAGAAGAGCCAGAAGCGACTGGAGGCGGTGATCCACCAGATCCACGAGCGTGGCGGGTTGCTCCTCATCACCGCGCGCTTCATTCCGGGCGGTCGCACGTTGCTCACACTTGCGTGTGGCATCACCGGTCAACCGCGCAAGTGGTTCGCCAAGTGGACGGCGATCGCCGCGGTGATTTGGGCCAGCTACGCCTCCCTGCTCGGGTACTTCGGCGGCAAGACGTTCGAAGAGAGCCACACGCTCGCCTTCCTCGTGGCATTCGGCACGGCCCTTTCGGTCACCGTGTTGATCGAAGTAGTCCGCTGGCTGCTGAAGATGCGCAAGTCCAATCGCTCGTAGCCTGCAGTTGATGACGCCCCTCGGCGATCGACCTTTCACCGCGATCGACAAGCCCGTGCTCCTCGTTCCCGTCGGATCGTGCGAGCAGCACGGCCCCCACTTGCCCTTGGCTACCGACACGATCATCGCCGAACACCTCTGCTCACAGGTCCCTGACGTACTAGTCACTCCTTCGATCGGGATCGCCGCGAGCGGCGAGCACGCCGGATTCCCCGGAACGCTCTCGATCGGCAACGAGGCGCTCACACGGATGCTGATCGAATTGGGCAGGAGTGCCGACTGGTGCGCAGGAATCGTCTTCGTCAACGGTCATGGAGGCAACACGCGAGCCGTCTCCCTCGCCGTGAGCGCGTTACGAGCCGAGTCTCGCCGAGTCGCAGCGTGGTCGCCGCGGGTCGACGGTGATGCGCACGCAGGACGCGCGGAGACCTCGATCATGTTGGTCATCGCTCCTCACCTCGTCGACATGGGACGCGCCGTAGCGGGTAACACCAGCCCGCTCACCGAGATCATCGACGAAATCCATACGAGCGGCGTCAAGGGAGTCAGCGGGAATGGCGTGCTCGGCGACCCCCGCGACGCAACCCGCGAGACGGGCGAGCAGTTGATCGCCGAGATGGTCGCCGATCTTCGCACGGTCGTCGAAGCACACCGAAGCGAGTGGCATTGAAGCGCTACGCACTCGACCCGAGTTGGATGCGCTGCGACTCGGTGGTGTTCGCTGGGTCACCGGTGACGAAATTCGTCCTCACGAGTCGTGGGTGCGAAGTGGCGGCGGCGATCGAACGCGGCGAGTCGGTGGACGATGACGAACTCGTGCGTCGGTTCGTCGCGGTAGGCGCCATTCATCCCTTTCCCGTCTCGGGTGCCCACACGATGGGGCAGGTGACGGTGGTCATCCCTGCACTGATCTCCGAATCCGTGTCCCGTACACGCCTGCAACGACTGGTGGACTCGTTGCGAGACCTCTCCCGCGTGATCGTCATCGACGACCATTCACCTGATCCGCTCGCCGGTCTGCTCGGTGCGGAGGTGGTGCGAACCAGCCACCGGGTCGGGCCTGGCGCGGCTCGCAACGTGGGGCTCGCCCTCGTCGACACCGAATTCGTGCTCTTCGTCGACGCCGACGTCACGATCACCAGCGACTCAGTTCGACGACTCCTCGACCACATGACCAGCGAGGAGATCGGCATCGTGGCACCTCGGGTGTGCGGCGAAGCAGGTGACGGTCTCCTTGCCATGTACGAGTCGGCACACTCGCCACTCGACATGGGCGGCGTGGAGGCCAACGTGCGCAAAGGCACGCGTGTCTCGTACGTGCCGAGTGCAACCTGGCTCTGTCGGACGACGGCCATGAGAGGAATCGACGGCTTCGACGAGTCTTTCGACACCGGCGAAGACGTCGACGCGGTGTGGCGACTCGTGGAACGAGGTTGGGGCGTTCGCTACGAACCGAGCATCGTCGTTCACCATGCCGCGCGCCCTCGATTGCGTGACTTCGTCCGACAACGGATCGGCTACGGCGAATCGGCCGCCCCTCTCGCCACCAAACATGGCGACTCGCTCGCACCCGTGCGGCTCAGCCCACTGATGTTGGGAGCATGGCTCCTCGCGCTGTTCTCACCCGTGTTGGCAGCGGTCGTCTTCGTGGCAGACGTCGTCCGACTGACACGTACGCTCGCCACCACCACCGAAGAACGAAAGGCGTTGGCCCGACTTGCGGTCCGCAACCTCTCGCACTCGTCCCGGGGGGTAGCGCGCGCGCTCACCCGCACGGGGTGGCCCCTCGCAGTGGGGCTCGCCGGGGTCAGTAGGCGCGCGCGCGGCGCGCGGGCGCG
>JBJTFU010000224.1:0-3039 GCA_046093585.1 Ilumatobacteraceae bacterium
CACCAAGGGTGGTTTTGCCGACCTCAATCGCGTTAACGCTTGGAACAAGGAGTTCGTCGCGTCGAGCGCAGAAGGTCAGAGCTAAGAGCACTTGGCCACCGAGGTGGAGCGCGCGCTCGCCTTCATGCGTGCTTGTGGCATCGACACCGAGACCAACAGCGCCCTGCACCAAGTCGACGTCTACACCAGCCATGAAGCACTGCTCCTCGGCTACGAGGAAGCGCTCACCCGCCAGGACTCGCTCACCGGGCAGTGGTACGACTGCAGTGCCCACATGCTGTGGATCGGTGAGCGCACCCGTCAACTCGACGGCGCGCACGTCGAGTTCCTTCGCGGTGTGGGCAACCCGATCGGCTGCAAGATCGGCAAGTCCACCACCACCGACTACGTGATCGAGTTGTGCGAGAAGTTGAACCCTGCACGCATTCCTGGCCGGCTGACGTTGATCTCGCGCATGGGCGCGAACGACGTAGAGAGCGCGCTGCGCCCACTCATCCGTGCAGTGCGCGACGCCGGCCACCCAGTGGTCTGGGCGTGTGATCCGATGCACGGCAACACCTTCACGGCTCCGAACGGCCGCAAGACCCGCGACTTCAATGACATCGTCGCGGAGATCACCGGCTTCGTGAAGGCTCACCGCGCAGAGGGCACCTGGCCGGGCGGCATCCACGTGGAGCTCACCGGCGAGAACGTCACCGAGTGTCTCGGTGGCTCGGAGAAGTTGGGGAACGACGACCTCGACACCCGTTACGAGACGGTCTGCGACCCACGATTGAACGCGCGCCAGTCTCTCGATCTCGCCTTCCAGATCTCCGAACTGATTCGTCACTGATCCAAGTGGGGCGGGCATTCGACCTGGCCGACGCATGGCCCGTCGAGCACCGCTCGGTCGGATTCATCGACCGACGCGGCCAAGCCCACCTGCACGGTGATCGTCTGCGCAGGTATCGCCTCGCCTCGTTGAGCAAGTTGATGACCGCGTGGGCCACGATGATCGCCGTCGAGGATGGCTCGATCACACTCGACGACCTCATCGACGATCGTGGGTGCACCGTCCGGCACGTGTTGAGTCACGCGGGCGGCTACGGGTTCGACAACCCGACGCCGATCGTCAGCCCAGAACGCAAGCGCGTCTACTCCAACACGGGCTACGAGATGCTCGCCGATCACGTCGCCGAGTTCGTCGACATTGACTTCGCCGAGTTCCTCGACGAAGCGGTGTTCACACCACTCGCCATGACCGACAGCACTCTCGACGGATCAGCCGCGAAGGACGTCCACGGCACGCTGGACGACGTGTGTCGCTTCGCCTCGGAACTTCGTGAACCGACGCTCATCGCTCGCGAGACGTACACGCTCGCCACGTCCGTTCAGTTCCCCGAACTCGACGGAGTGGTGCCCGGACTCGGCAGTTTTGCCCCCTGCCCTTGGGGTCTCGGACCCGAGATCCACGGCGCGAAGCACCCTCACTGGATGCCTGAGCGCGCATCGGCTTCTGCGTTCGGACACTTCGGGGGATCGGGGACCTTCCTCTGGATCGATCCTCCGTCCAACGTGGCCTGCTTTGCCCTCACGGATCGGGAATTCGGTGACTGGGCACTGGATGCCTGGCCGCGTTTCGGGGATGCAGCGCTGGACGAGGGTCGCAGCGTGTGAGCGACACCGCCGTCCACACCCACCACTCCTCTCAGCGCGGCGTGATCGTGCTGCTGATGGCCACCTCACTTGCCGTGGCCACGTCCAACAGCGTGATCTTCGCCGCACTGAGCGACTTGCAGGACGAGTTCGGCTTCAGTTCGGCCGGCCTCGGGTTGATCGCGGGCACGGGATTCCTCGCCGGCCTGCTCGTCAACCTCTTCCTCGCACCGCTTTCGGATCGCGGCCACTCCAAGCGGCTGATCATGCTCGGCATGACCCTCGGCGCAATCGGTTCGGTGTTGCTCGCCTTCGGCGAGTCACTCGGCCAGTTCGTCTTCGCTCGTGCAGTGATCGGCAGTTCTTTCGGTCTCGTCTTCCCATCGGTGCGCGCGTTGCTGGCGAACGTCGACATCGAACGCCGCGGACTGCTCCTCGGGCGACTCGCCGGCGTCGAACTACTCGGCTTCGTGCTCGGGCCGCTCGTCGGAGGCCTCATGCTCGACCCGTTCGGCGTGCGGAACACCTTCCTCTTCTTCGTCGGCTTGAATCTGCTGTCGCTGGCCGCGGTGTCTCCACGGACGTTCCCCCGACTGCCCGAAACCTCGGAGTCATCGCGGCTCAGCTTCGAACTGCTGCGCATCCCCGAGATCCAGGCCGCCGTCCTCGTCTTCATGGCGCTGCAGGCGCCGGTCGGCATCTTCGACGCGCTGTGGGACCGCTACCTCACCGACCTCGGTGGCGGAAACACCATGGTGGGTGTCTCGTTCGCGTTGTACACCGTGCCGTTCATCCTCTTTTCTTCCTACGGGGGCAGACTCGCCGATCGACATGAACCCATCCGCATCGCGATGTGGTCGATGATCTTGGTGGTCCCTGCAGTGACCGGATACGGGCTCTTTTCGAGCATTCCGCCGGTGATCTTGCTCAACATCGTCGAGGGTGTGGTGCAAGCGCTCGCCTACCCCGCGGCGGCGGCAGCAGTGGCAGTGGCAGCGCCTGCCGGACGGGCGAGCGCTGCGCAGGGTTTGGCCGGAGCCTCCGGGTTGCTGATGTCGGCGTTGATCGCGTTCACCTCACCCGTGTCGTATGGCGCATTCGGTGGTGTCACCGACGGTGGCAACGGCGCCGTCGTTTCGTTCGGCGCAGTAGGAGTGTTGATGGCGGCGCTGACCGTTGCCGCAGCGCTGATTCGTCGGGCTAGCTCAGCCTCTCGATGATCATCGCCATTCCCTGACCACCGCCGACGCACATCGACTCCATACCGATGCGCTTGTCGGTGTTCTGTAGACCATTGATCAACGTGGTCATGATGCGGGCGCCAGTCTGACCAAATGGGTGACCGAGGGCGATCGCACCACCGTGCACGTTCAACTTGTCCCACTCGATACCCAAATGCTTGGC
>JBJTFU010000225.1:0-12083 GCA_046093585.1 Ilumatobacteraceae bacterium
CACTTCGATTGTCTCGATCGCCTGGAGCACATCGTCGCGGGACTGCCGTCGCTCAAGGCCACCGTGGTGGTGGGGGATGTCGCTCGTGCCTCGTCGGCGGGATACCTCCGCTATGAGGAGTTCTTGGCTGGTGGTGTCGCCACGGCTCCGCAACGTTTCCCTTTTGATCATCCGTGGTACGTGCTCTATTCGTCGGGAACGACGGGAGTTCCCAAGTGCATCGTTCATCGCACGGGCGGTGTCTTGCTCCAACACATGAAGGAACACCAGTTGCACTGCGACGTGCGGCCCGATGATCGTGTCCTGTACTTCACCACCACGGGTTGGATGATGTGGAATTGGCTCGTGTCCGTGCTCGCGTCGGGTGCGACGGCAGTCCCGCGACGATGTGCTCCAGGCGATCGAGACAATCGAAGTATTTCCCGTTGTACCAATAGCCGTCCTGCGCAACGAGCACTGTCGGACCGATCTGGCCGAAGCGATCGAGTACGCCACTCACCCCGAAGTCGGGCGACGAAGACGAATACACGGCGCCAAGCGATGCCGCAGCGAGCATCACCTCCACCGCCTCGATCGAGGTCGCCAGCCACGCCACGACGCGGTCGCCCTCCCCCACCCCCGCTTGGCTTAGCGCCCCTGCCAGACGAGCCACTCGCTCTCGCAGGTCATCCCATGAACGGGACCGCCGGTTGCCCTGCTCGTCGACCGCGACGAGGGCGTCCGCAGGTCCGGATCGGTGCACGATGTTCTCCACCACACTCAACGACGCCTCGGGGAAGAAACGAGTGGAGGGCATGAACTGGTGGGACTCGATCACTCGAGTGCCACGCTCCCCGATCACTCCGCAGTGCTGCCAGACCGCCGCCCAAAACGCTTCAGGCTCGGCGATCGACCAGCGGTGCAGATCGCCTGCCGCGCTCGCCTCACCGTCGACCGCTCGCGCGAATCGAGCCATCGCGGATC
Organism: Ilumatobacteraceae bacterium; assembly: GCA_046093585.1. Taxonomy (GTDB): domain Bacteria; phylum Actinomycetota; class Acidimicrobiia; order Acidimicrobiales; family Ilumatobacteraceae; genus UBA3006. Next base: position 964 of record JBJTFU010000225.1, read on the forward strand.
CAGACGGGTTGGACGGCGACCACATTCGTCGGTCGTGATGCTCAGTCGTCATTTCCGTCCACTCCACTTCTGGGTCTAATCTCATCAACAGAAATATCACGGAGGAGGGTCCTGATGACCATGTGTTTGGACCAGAACTCACACGTCACGAGGCGTGCGACTCGAGATTAGCGCAGCGCAGATGAACGGAAAATGGAGAATTTCCGAACGTTCAGCGCTCGCGGCGGGATCGGCGGGGCGTGGTGTGGGCCGTCGGAGCCTGGTTGGTCAACGGTCCGATCGACTCCACGATCTGCTCCTTCGTGGGGGCAGGAGCGGGCGTGCGCTGGCTCAACCCCCGCCTGATCGCCGCCAAATGCTCGGGCGATGTACCGCAACAGCCGCCCACGATCCGCGCCCCCGCATCGGCCGCCAGTGCGGCGTACTTGGCCATCAGTTCGGGGGTTCCCGAATAGGTGATCGTGGTGCCCTCGAATTTGGGGATTCCACAGTTGCCCTTGGAGACGACCGGGATCGAAAAGCCTCGCATCTCGGAGATCGACACCAGGATGTCACTTGCCCCCACGCCGCAGTTGGCACCGATGGCGAGCGGCTTGGTCTCCAGGGCGGCGAACCGCGATTCCAGACTTTGCGGCAACATTCCCATCATCGTGCGCCCGGCCGTGTCGAACGACATGGTGCAGACGTACGGCACGCCTTCGCGAATCGCGGCCTTGGCCGCCGCCAACATCTCCTCCGGTGCAGACATCGTCTCGATCCACGCCACGTCGGCGCCGCCTTCGAACAGACCGTTGATCTGCTCGGAGAACGTGACGATCGCCTCGGCCTCGGTCATCGCACCCAGCGGCTCGAAGAGCTCCCCCGTCGGGCCGACGGAGCCGGCAACCACCACGGGTCGGTCACTCGCGTCCGCGACCTCACGCGCCAAGTGCGCTGCGCCACTCGCCAACTCGTGTACGCGCGATTCGGCCTTGTGCAACTTCAAGCGATGGCGGTTGCACCCGAACGTGTCGGTGAGGATGATGTCGGCACCCGCATCGACGAACTGCTGGTGCAGCGACTTCACGCGATCGGGGTGATCGGTGACCCAAAACTCGGGAGGCTCACCAGAAGTGAGCCCCATCTTGAAGTAGTTGGTGCCAGTTGCGCCGTCGGCGACGAGCACCCGTCCGGAGGCGAGCAGATCTTCGAGTGACGTGCGCATTCAGCCCATCACGTTGCCGGCCGTCTCGCCGGACGTGCGGAGCCGCGAGAAGGCGTCCAAGTGGATCTCTTTGCCCGTGTGCTCTCCAGTGACACTGAGTGGCGTGAGGTCATGATCGACACCCTGCTCTTCTGCCTCCATCAGCACACGCATGAACTTGCCCACGAGCGGCGCGTTCTTGAACTGGTTGCCGCTCGTGCCGCACGCCATGAAGAAGCCGGGCAGGCTCGACTTGTCGTAGATCGGAATCCAGTCGTCCGACACGTCGTATAACGCGCCGATACCGAGCGTCTTCAGCGGGATACCAAAGTCTGGCAGGCGACGAGCGAGGCGGAGCATCACGCGCTCGGCGAACTCTGGCGTCGTGTTGTCGTTCCAGTTGTCTGCGTCGTCGATGAAGTGGAGGGGGTCGCACGCCGGCTCGGTGGTGCCGACGTTGAGCAAGTCACCCATGTGTGGTCGGAAGTACTGGCCGAGATCGAGGTCGGCGACGATCGGAGCGTCGTCCTCGAGACGGAAGCCCTTTGGCGCCGGCGGAGAGAACACCTCCTGACGCAGCGGTTGGTGCTTCACCTTCATCTCGTCGAAGACGCCAGCCATCTTGTTGACCTTGGCGGCATGCGGACCAGCGGCGTTGATCACGTACTGCGACTCGATGCGCTCGCCGTTCTTCAACACGACGCCGGACGCGCGACCACCCTCTAGCAGCACCTCCACCACTTCGGTGTGGAAGCGGAATTCGGCACCGCACGACTTCGCGGCATGCGCCATGTTGTGCGCCGCCAGCATCGGATCGTCCATGAACCCCGAGAGCGGGTCGAACAACGCCCACAACTGGTCGTACGGATCGTCGGCAAAAGCCGGATCTTCGATCGACTTCGGTGGATAGAACTTGCCCGTCTCGAAGGCCGGCCAGCGCTTGCGCACCTCTTCGGGGCTGAGCAATTCATATGGAATTCCGAACTCGTCCCACAGCTCGCGCTGACGCACGCCGTCGTAGCCCTCGGTGAGGAACACGAGATAACCGGTCTTCACGTACTTGGCCATGCCGTCCGGGTCCTGCACACCGACGAACTTGTCCCAGTTGAACCAAATTTGGGCGTTCTCCCACGCCATCAAGATGGTGTTGAAGTTCGAGTACGTGAAGCGAATGATCGCCGACGAGGCGCTGGTGGAGCCAGCACCCGCCGCGCCACCCTTGTCGAGCACGATCACCTTGCGACCCGTCTTCGACAATTCGAGCGCAATCGACGCGCCCATCACTCCACCGCCGATGACTACTACATCGGTCTTCGTCATTGCATTCCTCCGACAACATCGGTCTTCACTACTGCTCGCCTCCAAGGATCGCCTCGGCCCACTTGCGTGTGTCGGCCGTCGAATTGAAAGTGAACGAGTGGATACCTGCGATGCCCAACTGGTCGGCATCGCTCGCGAGTTCCGCCAGCAGTTTCGTCGGGTCATAACCGCCCGGCGCGAACATCCGTGTCATCGTCGACTTGTTCTTGCTCAGGTAGCGCATCGATTGGCCGATACCGAGACGCATCCCCATCGTCATCAACTTGGCCCGATCCACGACTCCCGGGAGCCCGAGGTTGATCGGCGTGTCGAACCCACGTGCACGCTCGGCCTTCAGCCAGGTGCGAATGGTGGAGGCGTCGAAGCACATCTGTGTCGAGGCCAGCGGCTTCACACCGTGACTACGGATCAACTTCTGCTTCTCGTGGATTGCGTTGCTCAGGTCGTCGTTGCTGATCGATGCGTGGCCATCGGGGTATGCGCCGAAGCCGAGCGTGTCGATGCCGGGCTTGGCCTCGAGGAAGTCCTTCATGAATGGCAGTGCGTATTGGTAGTGCGGCGGCGTCTCCGCGTCTCCACCGATGATGAACACCTCGCGGATGCCGTTCGTGCGCACCCAATCCGCGAGAGCCGCGGCATGGATCGGGCCCTCCACGAGTCGGGCAGCAAAATGTGGCACCGCATCGTGACCGAGCGCCTTCAACTTGAGCGTCAGCTCCTGCGTGGTGGCAATGCCCTTGGCCGGAGAACACGTCACCGACACCGGCGCACCCTGCGGCAGGTCGGCGATCGCCTGATCGAGCGACTTCAACGGAATCAACTCGTAGCGCATCACGCTCACGAGGCGCTGCACCTCGGGGGATGCCGCCGCAGATCGGGTCCGCGTGCTGAAGAGGTTGGACAGGATGCTCATCGATTACTCCGTCTAGGTATCCGTGGTTCTCAGTTAAGCGAAGGTATCGGGTAGTTGGGCCTTGCGCTGGGCAATGTAGTCCTGCAGTTCGGCGTCGATCGCGTCATCGAGCGCGGGAGCCTCATACGACGCCAGGCGTTCCTTCCACAGCGCGTTGGCCCGCGTCGCGGAATCCTTGGACCCGTCCTCCACCCATTGCTCATAGCTGTCGTTGTTCGCCGTGTCCGAGCGGTAGAAGGCGGTCTCGAAATTGGCCAACGTGTGCGCCGTACCGAGGAAGTGTTGACCTGGGACGTTCTCACGCAAGGCGCCCATCGCCAACCCATTTTCGGAGAGGTCCAATCCCTTGGCGAAGGTCACCATCATGCCGAGTTGGTCGCAGTCGAGCACGAATTTCTCGTATCCGATGGCGAGGCCACCCTCCAACCAACCGGCAGAGTGCAACACGAAGTTGGTGCCGGCCATGATCGTCGGAATCAAGGTGGCGGCACTCTCATAGGCAGCCTGTGCGTCCGGCAACTTCGATGCCGTCAACGAGCCACCCGAGCGGAACGGCACACCGAGACGTCGAGCGAGCGCGGCGACGGTGTAGAGCACCGTCGCTGGTTCGGGCGTACCGAACGTCGGCGCTCCCGTGAGCATCGACATCGAACTGGCGAACGAACCGAACACCACAGGCGCGCCGGGGCGTACCAGTTGGGTGAACGCCATGCCGACCAGCGATTCGGCCAGCGTCTGGGCGACCACTCCCGCAGAGGTGGCGGGGGCCATCGCTCCGGCGAGGATGAACGGGGTGATGATGCACGCCTGATTGTTCTCGGCGTACACCTCTGCCGAGGCGAGCATCGTGGCATCCCACACCAACGGCGACGAAGCGTTGATCAGACTCGTCATCACGGTGCGGTTCTGCAGATCGCCGCCGAAGGCGATGCGCGCGAGTTCCACCGAATCCTGTGCTCGCTCTCCTGCGGTCACCGAGCCCATGAAGCCCTTGTCGGAATACTTGATGTGCGAATACACCATGTCGAGGTGGCGTTTGGAAACGGGAATGTCGACGGGCTCACACACCGTTCCGCCCGAGTGGTGGATCCATGGCGACATGTACGCAAGCTTCACGAAGTTCTGGAAGTCGGCGATGGTGGCGTAGCGGCGACCGTTGTCCAGATCGTGCACGAATGGCGAACCGTAGTTGGGCACGAACACCGTCGCGTCGCCACCGATGACGACGTTGTTCTCCGGGTTCCGCGCGTGTTGTACATATTCGCGAGGCGCACTCTTCTGGATGATGTCTCGGCACAAGCCGCGCGGAAAACGCACACGGGTGCCCTCCACCGTGGCCCCGGCCTTGGCGAAGCGCTCGATCGCACTCGGGTAGTCACGGATCTCGACTCCGATCTCCTCGAGGATCGTCTCGGCCGTGCTCTCGATCAGGGCTAGGCCCTCCTCCGAGACGAGTTCGTAGGGCTTGATCAACCGGCGGAGGTAGGCCTCGCGCTGCGCCGAAGCCGAGCGGCGGGCAACTTGACGCCCCGCTCTACCGCCACCCCTGCGCTGCCGTTCCTCGCTCACGAATCTCCCCCTTCTGCGGCCGTCACGATCGGACGGACATTCTTCCAGACGAACCTCATCATCAGCCCCTCCGGCGACGCCGGCCCTCACCGCCCTGCGCGGCAGCGTTCTTCGGTGGCAGCGTGACGAGCTTCTCGAGATTCGGCGTCGACGCGGTGGCGTGGGGAAAGGCCATCGCGTTGACGAACAGTTCTTGGAAACGAGGCTCGGTGGCCGTTTCGATCTTCGTAACCCCACGTACCGCAGTCTCCATCTCGAGACGCTCGGTCATCGAGAGAAGTGCCTTCGCTGCACCGACACCAGCCGCGTTGCCCACCGATCGCACGCCTTCGCGCGGACAGTCGGGAACGAGACCGAGCACCATTGCATACACCGGGTCGATATGCGCACCGAAGGCGCCCGCCAATCGAATGTCGGCGAGCGGTGGGTTACCTGCATGTTCGACGAGCAGATCGATTCCCGCCCGTAGCGCGGCCTTGGCCAACTGAATGGCGCGGATGTCGTTCTGGGTGATCAGCAGTCGGGTCGCACCGTGCTCGTACAACACGTAGGAGAAGGTCCGCTCGTCCTCGATGATCCGCGAGGTGCGCTCGCGCAACGAACCCTGGATCACGCCATCTTGGGAGATGATGCCGACGAGGTACATCTCGGCGATGACCTCGATGATTCCCGAACCACATACTCCGGTGATCGGCGTCTTTTCCAGTGCCTCTGCGAAGCCGGGCTCATCCGACCACGGTTCGATCCCGATCACCTTGAACCGCGGCTCGAACGTCGTCGGATCGATCCGCACCTTCTCGATCGCCCCCGCCGTTGCGCGTTGGCCACTCGAGAGCTGCGCGCCCTCGAAGGCCGGACCAGTCGGAGACGACGCAGCGAACTGCTTGGTCCGATCGCCGAGCACGATCTCCGCGTTCGTGCCCACGTCGACGAGCAGTTGCATCGCGTCTCCTCGATGCGGCCCCTCAGCCAGGATCGCGGCAGCGGTATCTGCTCCGACGTGGCCTGCGATACATGGCCCCACGTAGAACAGCGCACACGGTGCCGTGAGTCCGATGTCCGACGCGTGACCGCGCACCGCCTGATCGGTGGCCAGGATGAACGGTGCGGCACCGAGAGGTGTGGGGTCGATGCCGAGGAGGATGTGGTGCATGATCGGGTTTCCGACCATCGCAATCTCGAGCACACTCGCGACGTCGACGTTCGCTTTCTCTACCAGGTCGTCCACGAGCGAATTCACTGCTTGACGGATCACACTGGTCAACTCCGCGTCCCCGCCCGGGTTCATCATCACGTACGAGACGCGACTCATCAGGTCCTCGCCGAAACGAATCTGTGGGTTCATCGTCCCCGAGCTGGCGAGCACCTCTCCCGAGAACAACTCGATGAGATGGCCCGCCACCGTGGTGCTGCCGATGTCGATCGCTACACCATGCGCGGTGTCGACGAAGCCCGGCCAGATCCCCACGATTTCATTCGTGTCCGTGGGGATCGCCACCGTGGCGCCGCCGTCACCCTTCTCGATCGATTTGTGCACTCGCCGCAGCGCAGCAGGGGACATCGTCGGCAGCGGTCGGCCATGTTGTTCGGCGACCGCGCGACACACCTCCTCCTCTGCTGTGACACCATCACCGAGTTGGGACTGCACGACCTCGATGTAGAGAAGCACGAAGTGCGGGTCGACTATCACGCCGCCCAAGTTGACGTCCTTGCGCACGATCTGGCGGTGGACCTGGCTCGCTGCGGGAACGTCGATCACGACGTCACCGCAGACCTTGGCCATACAACCGAGGCGATTACCCTCCTCGAGTTTGCGCTTACCGCGGTACTTCGTTTCGCCCTCACCCCGAGGCGTCAGCGACTCCGATTTGGCTTCGATGTTCCACTTCGGGAAGTTGCCGACACTCGGAGTGACCTGACAGCGGCCACAGATGCCTCGCCCACCACAGACCGAGTCGAGGTCGACACCCAGCCGACGGGCAGCGTCGAGGACGGAGACCCCCTCCTCTACCTCTGCGTCGAGGCCCGATGGCGTGAAGACGATTCGCGGCACGATGCCAGTGTGTCCAATCCTGAGTGCTCAGGCGCTACTGAGCGGAACGACGGCGACGACGACCCTCACGATCGCCCCCACCGCCGGTCGGGGCATTCGGGTCACGGTTGGCGCGAATCCATGCCATGCAATCCGTGTCGTTGCCGGTGAGTACGTCGGCGGCCATCACCGCACGCTTCACCTCTTCGTGCAACGGGCTCATGATCGCGGAGGTCATTCCGGCGCCGATCGCCATCGACAGGAACGTTCCCGTCACGGCATGGCGATTCGGTAGACCGAAGCTGACGTTGGATGCGCCACACGTGGTGTTCACCTTCAACTCCTCGCGCAGTCGACGAATCAACGTGAAAGCCTGCTGGCCAGCCTGACCGAGCGCGCCGATCGGCATCACCAACGGGTCGACTACCACGTCGCTGTAGTGGATGCCGTGGTCTGCGGCACGCTCGACGATCTTCTTCGCCACCGCGAAACGCACGTCCGGGTCCATGCTGATTCCGGTCTCGTCGTTCGAGATGGCGACGACGGCCGCTCCGTACTTCTTGACGAGTGGGAGAACGCGCTCCAACGACTCGTCCTCGCCCGTCACCGAGTTGACGAGGGCTTTGCCCTTGTATACGGAGAGTCCACGCTCGAGCGCGGGGATGATCGACGAGTCGATCGACAACGGCACGTCCGTGACGCTCTGCACGAGCTCGACCGCGCGGGCCAACAGCGCAGGCTCGTCGGCCAGCGGGATACCGGCGTTCACGTCGAGCATCTGGGCACCCGCCTCCACCTGGGCGATGGCGTCGGCCTCGACACGACTGAAGTCACCGTTCTTCATCTCCTCGGCGAGCAACTTGCGGCCCGTCGGGTTGATGCGCTCACCGATCATCACGAAGGGTCGCTCGAAGCCGATGACCACTTCCTTCGTGGGCGAGGAGAGAATCGTGTCCGTCATGTCACTTCCATTTCTGTTCGTTGGTTATTCGTCTTCTTCGAGTTCCTCGAGGGCGGCGAGTTCACGCGTGGAAACCTCCATTTGCTCGACGTCCTTCTCCCACCCACCCGCATAGGCCAACCGGCCGAGGTGCTCCTTCGTGTACTGCGCCTCGATCTTGGCAACCATCCGATTTGCTGCGTCTTCCATCGTTCCCTCGAGCGGAAACGTCTCGCGGCTCCACTGCGCCACGTCCTCTTCGGCCGTATAGATGTGGGCCTTGCGCTTGGCACGGTCGATGGCGCGTTGGAACTTGGCCGACAACACGAGTTGGAACCGCTCGCGGCCGAACTGTGCATTCACCTGCGCAGGGATGTCGCGCCACTTGATCACGACGAGGACGGCGTTGTTGCGTGGCATCAGCGCGCACCCGTCTTCGAGAGCACCCGCACGGGAATCGCCCCTTCGAACGCATGGAGACCGACGTGCCGATGCTCGAACGAGAGGCCGAGCATCTCCGCCGCCCTGCGTCCGTGCGACTCCACCGCCGGGTCCTGAGTTTGGGAGAGGAGCACCACGCGCTTGTACGAACCGAAATAGGTGTCACGCAATTCCGGGTGACGATCCAGGCCGAGCCCCTGCCACACGAGCGCGTCGAAGTGCTTGGCCAAGAAGTCGGTCAAGTAGAAGGTGCCAGGCTCCTCTTCTTGGACCTGGGCGAAGAAGTCACTACCGGCGAAGAAGTCGTAGCAATGTGCGCCGGGAAGCCGCTGCACCTGCGGAAACTCCTCGAGCAACCGGTCGAGTGCACCGCCCGTACCGCAATCTGCGTAGCCGACGAACACCGTGCGACTCGCGCTCTCCTCCAAGTGCGGCCGCAACGCGGGCACGATTCCTTCGGGACGATTGTGCAGGTTGGCGGGGAGGTAACGCACCTCGATGGCGTCGTTCAGATCGTGCTTGCCGAGCACGGCACGCAGTTCCTGCACCAGCGCTCCACATGCGACGATCAGCGGACGCTCGTTCGACATCCGCGTGACCGCAAGAATCAGGCGACCGACGGACCGGGAGGTTCGGCGGTGCGAGTGCGACGAGCAGCGACGAGTTCCTTCGCGGTCTCGGCTGCGACGGCGGCGTCACGACAGTAGGCATCGGCACCGACCGCGTCACCGAACTCCTCGTTCAACGGCGCACCGCCGACGAGCACGATGTACTTGTCACGCAGTCCCTTTTCCTTCATCGTGTCGATGACGACCTTCATGTACGGCATCGTGGTCGTGAGCAAAGCGCTCATCCCGAGGATGTCGGGCTGGTGCTCTTCGAGCGCGGCCACGAACGCATCCGCATCGGTGTTGATGCCGAGGTCCACCACTTCGAAGCCAGCGCCTTCGAGCATCATCGCCACGAGGTTCTTGCCGATGTCGTGGATGTCACCCTTGACGGTGCCGATCACGACCTTGCCGATCGACTCTGCTCCGGTCTCCGCGAGCAACGGACGCAACACGGCCATGCCGGCCTTCCTTGAATTGGCGGCGAGCAACACTTCTGGCACGAAGAGAATGCCGTCGCGGAAGTCGACACCGACGATGCGCATGCCCTCGACGAGTGCGACCTGCAGCACCTTGTCGGGGCCCCAGCCGCGATCCAACAGGATCGTCGTTCCTTCGACGATCTCGTCACCGAGACCGTCGTAGAGGTCGTCGTGCATCTGCGCAACGAGGTCGTCGTCCGAAAGACTCGCCAGATCGATGTCTTCGAAATCGCTCACGTGGACTCCCCTGTGTCTGCTTCTCGGCGAAGTGCTCATCCGAGATATATCAGAGCCGAAGGCTATCAGTGACCCCCCGACTGGTCACGATTATGCGCGGTAGTACTCCACTGGCTCGGGCGCGAGAGGGGTCTCCCCGAGGACGAGATCGGCGGCCTTTTCGGCGAGCATCATCACGGGGGCGTAGATGTTCCCGTTGGTCACGTACGGCATGACCGAGGCATCCACGACGCGCAGGCCGTTCATTCCCCGCACCTTCATCGAGGTGGGGTCGACCACCGCCATGTCGTCCACGCCCATGCGGCACGTGCACGACGGGTGGTAGGCGGTCTCGCCGTCCTTGCGCACCCACTCCAGCACCTGCTCGTCAGTGGCCACCTCGGGCCCCGGCGAGATCTCACCTGCGCTGAATTCGGCGAAGGCCGGCTGGTCGAGGATCTTGCGTGCAGCGGCGATGGCCTCGATCCACTCCTGGCGGTCCTCCGGTGTGGAGAGATAGTTGAACGTGAACGCCGGCTTGTCGCGAACATCGCCCGAGGTGACGCGCAGGCTGCCCCGCGAATTCGAATACATCGGCCCGATGTGCACCTGGTAACCGTGCCCACCCGCTGGGGCAGTGCCGTCGTAACGCACCGCAATCGGCAAGAAATGGAACATCAGGTTCGGATACTTCACCTGATCGTTGCTGCGAATGAAGCCACCCGCTTCGAAATGGTTGGATGCTCCCGGTCCCTTGCGGAAGAGCCAGGCGAATCCGATGAATGGTCGCTTCCAGAACTTCATCAGCGGGTTCAACGAAACCGGCTGCTTGCACGCATGCTGCACGTACACCTCGAGGTGATCCTGGAGGTTCTCCCCCACACCCGGCAAGTGGTGCACCGACTTGATGCCCACTGCTTCGAGATGTTCGGCGTTGCCGATACCCGACACCTGCAATAACTGTGGCGAATTGAACGCGCCACCACAGAGGATCACTTCCTTTGCCTTCACCGTGCGTACGCGACCAAACGGCAGGCGGTACTCCACGCCGGTTGCCGTCTTGCCCTCCGTAAGCACTTTGGTTACGAGCGCACGGCACTGAATGGTGAGGTTCTTGCGGTGCTTCACCGGATGGAGATACGCACGGGCGGCGCTGTAGCGACGACCCTTCTTCACGTTGCGATCGAACGCCGCGAAGCCTTCCTGCTGATGTCCGTTGACGTCGCTCGTGATCGGGTGGCCCGCCTGTTGCACTGCCTCGAAGAACGCGCCGAACAATGGGTTCTTCACCTTGCCCCGCTCGAGGTGCAACGGACCCGACTTGCCGCGGAACTTGTCGTTCGGATCGGCAGCGATGCACGACTCCATCTTCTTGAAGTACGGCAGACAGTGCGCGTAGTCCCATGTTTCCATTCC
>JBJTFU010000226.1:0-4537 GCA_046093585.1 Ilumatobacteraceae bacterium
CCTGATGACGCATTCTCGCCACTCGTCGGCCAACCTGCGCCTTCCGTGGTGACGACGACGCTCGATGACGCCCAGTTCGACCTCTCGCGCCGCAAGGGCTCGTGGGTCGTGCTCAACTTCTTCAACTCCACGTGCGTGCCGTGCATCAACGAGCACGACGAGCTGCTCGCGTTCGCGGCCAACCAAGTCGACGAGGAGAACCCCGCCGAGTTGTACACGGTGGTCAACGACGACTCCGACGAGGCGGTGAACGAATTCTTCGTCACGAACGGGGGAGAGTGGCCGAAGCTACGCGATCAAGACGGCTCGATCGCGGTGGCCTTCGGCGTGGCCCGCGTTCCCGAGACGTGGTTGATCGATCCGAACGGCGTCGTGCGCCTGCGGATCGCGGGTGAACTCACGTCGTCGTTGCTCGACGACGAACTCGGCAAGTTGCGGACGGCGTTCGGCTTATGAGCCCTCGTCTGCGCGCGAGCGTGTGGGTGTTGATGGCGGCCGCGTTCGCCGGTCTGCTCGCCTTCGGCACGCTGCGCGAGAGCGGGCCGACCACCCAGCAGGATCGCATCGACTCGATCTCGCAGCGCCTCGCGTGCCCCACATGCTCGGGCGAGAGCATCTTCGTGTCACGCGCGGCGGCCGCCGAGTCGCTGCGCGCCGAGATCGCACGGCAGGTGTCCGAGGGTCAGCGCACGGACGACGAGATCATCGCCTACGTCGAGGCTCGCTTCGGTGGACAGGTGTTGCTCGTGCCGCGCGCGACGGGTATCGACGCCGTGGTCTGGGCCCTGCCCGTCGCGGTGTTCGTCGCGTCGATGGCGGTGCTCGGCATGGCCTTTGCTCGTTGGCGCAAGCGCGAAGAGTCCGGTCCGTCGTCGGCCGATCGTCGACTCGTCGATGACGCACTGGGTCGCGAGTCGTGACCGATCGCGATCGACTCTCCGAAGAGCGCGACTTCCTGCTCGAGTCGCTGCGCGATCTGGAGCGTGAACGCGCGGCGGGCGACATCGACGACGGCGACTACCAGACGCTGCGCGACGACTACACCGTGCGTGCCGCGCGCATCATCCGCGAACTCGAAGAGGGTGAGGAGCCGCTCGTTCGTCGCACGAGCACCTGGCGCAAGGTCGTCGCGTGGTCGATCGGGGAGGCGCTGATCGCGTCCGGCGCAGGCTGGCTGGTGGCTGCGCAGTCGGGTCAGCGTCTGCCGGGACAGACGATCACGGGAGGCATCGAGGACAGCACGGCTTCGGTGCTCTCGCAGGCCCGCGCCCTCAACTTCGAGGATCCCGCGCTCGCCATCGACTTGTACGGCCGCGTGCTCGAACTCGACCCCGACAACGTCGAGGCGCTCACGTATCGCGCGTGGCTCGTGTCGCTGATCGCGCGCGACACCGCCGACGACGTGCGGGCGATGGCGTTCACTGCGGCGACCGACGGGTTGAAGCGGGCGATCGAGATCGACCCCGAGTACGCCGACGCACATTGCTTCCTCGGCATCGTGCTCTTCCGTCTGGGCGACGACGCTGCCGGCGCCAAGGAAGCGCTCGCCGTGTGTGAAGCGAAGAATCCCCCGGCGGTGGTGAAGAGCTTCGTGGATGCGATCGTCGCCGAAGTCGACGCAGCGCTCGTCGACTAGCGCACGGTGGGCGGGGCCCACGCCCTGCCGCTCGTGAAGCCGCGGCCGTCGCGTTCGATCACCCACACCGCGGCCTTGCGCCAGTCGGGGTCGCCGAGGATCACGAGTCCACGTCGTTCGAGTCCCATCACCACGTCGGGAATCACGTCGCCGTGGCTACACAGCACCGCACCGTCGGCGAGGGTCTCCATCCACTCGATGCACGCGCGATGGTCGGCGCCTTCCGTCAGTCGCTCCTCGCGGACGACTTCTAGCCCGAGCTTCTCGCCGAGGGGTTCGAGAGTCTGCACGCAACGCAGGTACGGGCTCGCATGCAGCGACGTGGGTCCGCGCGCAAGCAGGCGCAGTGCCAAGGCCTCGGCCTGCAGCCAACCCAACTTGTCGAGCGGCCGCTTCTTGTCCTCGCCGGTCCATTCCTTGCGCTTTCCTGCCTTGGCGTGACGGACGAGATACAACGACATCGACAGCGAATCTACTGTCGGGATCGGCAAGACTGATTTGGCACGACCGACCAGAAAGCAGGAGTCGCGATGGGATTCTTCGATCGCAACAGGGAGAAAGTTGCCGAGGCTGGTTTCGAGCCGTCACGTTTGCCGCCCGGTCAGTACCTCACCGAACGATTCCCGATCCTGCACGTGGGTGAAGTGCCGACGTATGCACCGGGCGAGTGGAGTCTGCGCGTGTTCGGTCTCGTGGAGAAGGAATTCACGCTCGACCTGGACCAGTTGCGTGCGCTGCCGTCGGTCACGCTCACGACCGACATCCATTGCGTCACCAAGTGGTCGAAGTTCGACACCCAGTGGAAGGGCGTTCGCGTGCGCGACCTGCTCGCCGAGGCTGGACTCAAGCCCGAGGCGCAGTTCTTCATGGGTCACGCCGAGTACGGCTACACGGCCAACCTGCCGATGACCGACGTGATGCGCGACGACGCGCTCGTGGTCTACGAATACGACGGCGCGGAGATCGATCCGATCCACGGTGGCCCGGTGCGCTTGCTGATTCCGCATCTCTACTTCTGGAAGTCGCCGAAGTGGTTGCGTGGCATCGAAGCACGGTCGACCGATGCCCCCGGCTTCTGGGAGCAGAACGGATATCACATGTACGGAGATCCGTTCAAAGAACAACGCTTCTGGGGCGACTGACCGCCCTCCGCGATTCGCGTCAGACGGTGGTGGCGCAGAACGTGTCGCCCTGGGGGAGCGACGCCGAGATCTCGGGCGACGTCTCGCCGTAGATCGCCTTCAACATTCCCCGCACCATGCCCCGGTCGACCGCGCAGATCACCGGGTGTTCTATCGCCACGTCGCCGAACGGGCAGTGGTTGTTGATGATGCGTAGTTCGTTGTTGCGCTGATCGGCGTGAGCCGCGAATCCGTGTGCGGTGAGCGCGTCGGCGACGGCTTGCAGTGCCGAGCGCAACGAGCGGTGTCCGGCGGCGAGGTCGTCCCCGCGCAATCCTGCAGCCATCGCTTCGCCGTACTGTTGTCCCACCTCTTCGGCCACTTCCTCGGCCTTGTCGTGGGGGAGCATCGCGAGCGTGCGGCCGAGCAACGTGAGTACCAGGTCGTCGCTGCGCACCGGGAACTGCAGTTCGATGTCGCCGGAGGCGCGGTACGTCTTCGAGGGACGTCCGGCTCCGCCATGGTGTCGATCCACGCCGACTTCGAGGTACCCGCCGGCGGCGAGCTTGTCGAGGTGGTGGCGCGCCACGTTCGGGTGGACGTCGAACTTCTTGGCCACCTGTGCGGCAGTCACGCCGTCCTCCTGCTCGCGAGCGAACAGGTACACGGCTCTGCGGGTGGGATCACCGAATGCCGACGTGATCGCCGACACCGCGCTGGTGAAGGACGAGTTGGCGGACTTCGTAGCCACGTCGGTATTCTACCTATGGCCATAGTGCAAATTATTGGAGCCCCCCATGACCCTCACCACTGAACGAGTACTCGACCTCCTGCGACCCGTGCAGGATCCGGAGTTGCATCGCTCCATCGTCGATCTCGGCATGGTGCGCGATGTCGACGTGGCGGGCGACGGCAGCGTGTCGCTCACCGTCGTGCTCACGATCGCGGGTTGCCCGTTGCGCAACGAGATCCAGAATCGCGTCAACACCGCGTTGCAGCCGGAGGCGAAGTCGGTGAAGTTGGAGTTCGGTGTGATGACCGATGCGGAGCGCGCCAAGGTTCGCGAACTGCTCGGCAACTCGGGCGGCACTGCGCCGGGGCAGGTGCACGGTCATGCGCAGGGCAAGGCCATTCCGTTCGCGCAGCCCGGTTCGAAGACGCGCCCCATCCTCGTGTCGTCGGGCAAGGGCGGTGTGGGCAAGAGCAGTGTCACCACCAACCTCGCCGTGGCCCTCTCCGCGCAGGGGTACAAGGTGGGCGTCGTCGACGCCGACATCTACGGCTATTCGATCCCACGCATGCTCGGCACCGATCGTGATCCCACGATGATCGACGACATGTTGCTGCCACCGGAGAAGTGGGGCGTGCGCTGCATCTCGATCGGCTACTTCGTGCCGGAAGGTCAGGCAGTCGTGTGGCGTGGTCCGATGCTGCACAAGGCACTCGAGCAGTTCCTCGCCGACGTGTACTGGGACGAGCCCGACTTCCTGTTGATCGACATGCCCCCCGGCACGGGTGACATCGCGTTGTCGTTGAGCCAGTACCTGCCGCGCGCCGAAGTGCTCGTGGTCACCACGCCGCAGGTCGCTGCGCAGAAGGTGGCGCGACTCTCTGCAGCCATGGCCACCAAGGTCAACCTCCCCGTTCGCGGCATCATCGAGAACATGTCCTGGTTCACCGGCGACGACGGCAAGAAGTACGAGTTGTTCGGTCGTGGCGGTGGTGAGTTGCTCTCCGCCGAACTCGGTGTGCCGCTCTTGGCCCAGATTCCGTTGATCAC
>JBJTFU010000227.1:0-2505 GCA_046093585.1 Ilumatobacteraceae bacterium
GTTCGGTAGTCGCGTGTAGGTGCCCATGAACTTGCGGGCGATCTCGCGGGCCTTGGTCGGGTCGGTTTCGAAGATCACGGCTTGCTCCGGTGCGAGCATCGGTCCCTCACCGAGGATCTCGCGTGCCACCTTCGTGTGGTCGGGCGTCGTGAAGTATGGATGCGCACCGTCGGCACGCTCGCCGGCCAGCTTGATCATCTTCGGGCCGAGTGCGGCGAGCACGCGGTGCGTCGGAGTCGACGGCGGCGTCGCGGCGAACATGCCTGCGTCCATCGTGTCGAGGTACTCGACCATCGCCGAGTACGGCTTGTCGTAGGACTGCTTGTGCAATGCCTTGACTATGTTCCCGTGGCTCGCGCCGATGCCGAGCAGGAACCGTTCGGGAAACGCCTCGGTCAGGGTCTTGTGACCCGCCTGCATCGTGGCTGCCGTGCGCGCATA
Source organism: Ilumatobacteraceae bacterium (assembly GCA_046093585.1). Classification (GTDB taxonomy): domain Bacteria; phylum Actinomycetota; class Acidimicrobiia; order Acidimicrobiales; family Ilumatobacteraceae; genus UBA3006. Next base: position 442 of record JBJTFU010000227.1, read on the forward strand.
CATCGAGGCGATTCCAGTGGCGACGACGAGCGTCTTTGTTGCCGACAACAGGCACGCAGCAGACGCGAATGGCTCACGGCCGACCGCCTCCGGAATCCACACCGCGCGGAACCCGAGCGACTCGAGTTCTGCTGCGGCCTCCCGCGAACGCGTCATGGGCTGGGAATCCAGCGTCCAGGTCCAAATGCCGAGTCGACCGATGTTCAAGGAAGTTGACGCCATGGCGCCACAGTACAGCCCTGCGGTACACATCTATATGGTGAGACTTCCTCGACGACTGGCTGCGTGTGCACTCATCGTCGTCCTCGTCGGCTGCTCACGAGACGAGTTCCCCGCCGGCACCGCGCGAGTCGTCGACGTCGTCGCCGGCGACACCATCCGCGTGAAGCTGGGCAAGACCGTCGAGACGGTTCGGCTCATCGGCGTCGACACGCCGGAGACCAAGCATCCCGACAAGGGCGTCGAATGTTTCGGGCCCGAGGCGTTCGAGCGGACAAAGGAGTTCGTCGGTGCGGGCACGGTCGTGCGGCTCGAACGTGACGCCAACACCCGCGATCGCTATGGGCGACTGCTCGCCTACGTCCATCGCGCGCAGGACGAACTGTTCATCAACGAGACGCTCCTCCTCGAAGGATTCGCACGAGCTCTGCCCTTCGACGACACGCCCGCGTTCCACGACCGCTTCGCACTTGCCGAGGACGCCGCGCGACGCGCCGGTGTCGGACTGTGGGGCGCGTGTCGCCAGTAGCGTTGAGGGCATGTCGCACCCCACGCTGAACGAGCGTCTCGGCCATGCGCCCGATGCAAAGTTGGTGATCGTCAGTTGCGACGACCTCGGCGCATTCCAGGCCGCCAACGACGGCGTCTACGACGCCTTGCGCAAGGGCGTCGCGACGTGTGCATCGCTGATGGTTCCGGCTCCGTGGGCACGACATGCAGTCGCCAACTACCAGGGTGAAGACATCGGCGTGCACCTCACGCTGAACAGCGAACACGAGGCCTACCGCTGGGGTCCGCTCACCCATTCGCCGTCACTGCTGTCTGGCGAAGGCGGGTTTCCGCGCACGATCGACGACCTGTGGGAGCACGCCGACACCCAAGAGGTGTTGCGCGAGTGCCGCGCACAGGTGGCACGCGCCATCGAGTGGGGCGTGGACGTCACCCATCTCGCCCCTCACCTCACCGCGATCACCTTGCGACCGGAGTTCTTCGACGTCTATCTCGAACTTGCCGTCGAGTTCGCCCTTCCCATCCGACTCCCGAGCACGATCACCGAGGCGCAGGCTGGATTCCCGTTCCGCTCGCTCGCCGCACAAGAGGGTGTCGTCTTTCCCGACCACTTCGACCACGACTGGCGTGGCGGCAGTCGCGCACGCGTGATGAACGCATTTTCGAACCTCGCCCCCGGCGTCACCGAGATCCACGTGCAGCCCTGCACCGACACCCCGGAGATCCGCGCACTCGGCGAGATGTCGAGCGGATGGATCGACGACTACGACTTGGTCGTACGGGACGCGAAGTTGCGCGAAGTGATCGAGTCGAGCGGCGCAATCCTCATCGGCTATCGCCAGCTGCGCGAGGCGATGCGCGCGAAGTAGTTATCTCGCGGCGCGAATGCCGCGGAACATGTCGTCTTCGAAGTCTCCGTCCGCCAATGGCGGTGTCGGCACGAGCGACTTCGCCAGGATCCAGTCGTCGTAGGGATAGGTCTGGGCGAGTTCGTCGTCGGACAGACCGAACCAGAACGGTTCGTTCTCGTCGATCTGCGTACGATGCGCGCGCAACGATCCCGAGCGTGCCCAGATGAACTCGGCGATCGGGATGCGCGTGGTGATGCGGTGGTCGACGTCGGGTCGGGAGAACCAGCCTTCGTCGAAGGGCGATTCGCCACGCAGACGCAGGAGTGCTTCGTGGATCGCGGCGATGCGCATGCGCGACCATGCCGAGTAGTAGAGCTTGAGTGGTTGCCACGGTTCGCCGAACTCGGGATACCACTCGTCGTCGGCGGCGCGATCGAAGGCGCGCACGCTGATCTCGTGCACCTTGACGTGATCGGGGTGCGGA